>CADBQT010000195.1 GCA_902796875.1 uncultured Eubacteriales bacterium | reverse complement strand
TCCACATGTTTTCCAGTTTTTTCCAGAACCTCTTCCTGGATCCCGTCCACCAGGTGCTGGCAGTCGTTGGGGAAGAGCTTGATGGAATCTTCCGTGGCTTTGTTGGAGCCAAGCAGTCCGAAGCGCTCGTTGAATCCGCTGCCGTTTACCGGGGCGGTGAGAAGATCGTCCAGTCCCAGAGCGATCTCGGCACCAGCCTTCTTAAGGATCCGCTTCGTTCTCTGACGGGTGTGGATGTCACAGGTCAGGACCTTCTTCGTGTGGTTCAGGATCTCCTGGGGATGGTTGGCGAAGAGGATCTCCACCTCGGCTCCGGCATCCCGGATCAGGTCGCCATAGTAGGCCACGTAGTCCACGCCGGTGAAGGGGTGGCGGTTCTCTCCGAAGAGCTCACGATATTTCTCCAGGGTAAGCACGTCGGTGTAGGGGTCCACGCCTGCTTCGTCGATCTGGTCCAAAGTCACCAGCTCATTGCCCACCTCATCGCTGGGATAGCTGAGCATGAGGACCACCTTCTTCGCTCCCATGGCGATGCCCTTCAGGCAGATGGCGAACCGGTTTCTGGACAGGATGGGGAAGATGACGCCGATGGTCTCTCCACCCAGTTTGTTTCTCACGTCTTCGGCGATGGCATCGACCCCGGCGTAGTTGCCTTCGGATCTTGCTACCACGGACTCGGTGATGCAGATGATGTCCCGGTCACGAACCGTGAACCCGTCGGTTTTTCCGGCATTCAGCACGCTGTCGACGACGATCTTCTTCAGATCATCTCCCTCTCGAATGATGGGGCACCGGATCCCTCTTGAAATAGTTCCTACGTTTCTTTCCATTGGTTCTACCTTTCTATGTTATAGCTTAGCTTTATTGACGTTTCACGTGAAACATTACCCCAGAGACCGGAGAAGATCGATGAGTCTCTCCATTTCGTCTCCATTGTAAAACTCGATCTCGATCCGTCCCTTGGCTCCTTTTCTCTGGAGGACCACCTTGGTCCCCAGGGCTTCCCTAAGCTCGGCTTCCACCCGCTTCTCGTCGGCGCTCTTTGTGGGCCGTTTCTTTCTGCGGGTCTCTCTGTCCCGGGTCTCCTGGGCCAGCCGCTCGATCTGCCGGACGGAAAGGCCTTCTTTGACCGCCCGCTCCGCCAGGTTCAGCTGGAGGGCTTCATCCTTGATGGCGGCCAGGGCCCGGGCGTGGCCTACGGACAGGCTGCCGTTGGATGTAAGATAACGGACTTTCTCCGGAAGTTTCAAAAGACGGAGGCTGTTGCTGATATAGGGACGACTCTTTCCCACGCCCCGGGAGATCTGCTCCTGGGTCAGGCCGTAGGTGTCCATCATGGATTTCAGGCCTTCCGCCTCTTCGATGGGATTCAGATCCTCCCGCTGCATATTCTCGATGATGGCGAGAAGCATGTTCTCCTCGTCCGTCAGTTCCCGGATGATGCAGGGGATCTCCTTCAGGCCCACCATGCGGGCGGCCCGCCACCGGCGTTCTCCGGCGACGATCTCATAACCGTGATCCGCCGATCGGAGGACCACCGGCTGGATCATGCCGTGACGGTCGATGGACTCGGCCAGTTCCTCCAGCTTGTCTTCATCGAAGTGCTTTCTGGGCTGGCCTGCATTGGGTTTGATGTCGTTGATGTCCACGTAGCGAAGGCCGTTGTCCTCTTTCGCCTCGGGGGCTTCGGAAGCCTCGGCCTTTCGGCCTGCTTTCGGCGCCTTCTTTCCGCTGCTCCTGGGTTCAGCGCGGGAGACCACCTCCACATCGCCGAAGAGCGCGTCCAGTCCGCGGCCCAGTCCTGTGGCTTTTTTCTTTGCCGACATTTATCTGCCCTCCTCCGATTCCAGAAACTCGTCGGCGAACTCCATGTAGGCGATGGCGCCGGAGGATCTGGGATCGTACTGGATGACCGGCATCCCGTGGCTGGGGGCCTCGGCAAGCCGGACATTTCTGGGGATAACGGTGGCGTAGACCTTTTCCCGGAAGTACTTCTTCACTTCCTCCACCACCTGGACCGACAGATTGGTCCGCCCATCGAACATGCTGAGGATGACCCCTTCGATCTCCAGATCCGGGTTCATATTGGTCCGCACGATGTCGATGGTGCTCATCAGCTGACTGACGCCTTCCAGAGCGTAGAACTCACACTGGATGGGGATCAGCACGGAATCCACAGCGGTCAGGGAATTGATGGTCAGGAAGCCGAGAGAAGGGGGGCAGTCTACGAAAATGTAGTCGTAGTCCGGTTTCAGGATGTCGATGGCCATCTTTAGCCGTTTCTCCCGTCCGGGCATATTGATCAGCTCCACCTCCGCACCGGCCAGCTGAACGCTGGCGGGCATGATGAACAGATTCTCCACTCCCGTGGGAAGCACAGCCTCCGCCGGATGATGGTCGTCTTCAATGAGTATTTCGTAGGTCGTCAGGTCCAGTCCCTTCTTGGAAAACCCAAGTCCGCTGGTGGTGTTCCCCTGGGGGTCGATATCCAGTACAAGGACCTTCTTCCCTTTGATTGCAAGGCTTGCGGCCAGATTGATGTTGGTCGTCGTCTTGCCGACGCCGCCCTTCTGATTAAAGATCGCGATCGCTTTTCCCACGTGTTTAATCTCCCTTTTTATATGCTATGTTATAAATTGCCTTTCCCATTATATATCAAACGGGGTTCTCCGTCATCCATTAATTCATGTTTCACGTGAAACATTGTCGGAGAATTGCCATTTATTTCCATTTACAGGGGCCGCTTGGAGGGAATACCGGCCCGTCTGGGGAACCGTTCCTCCGTCGGACTGACCTTGCGGATCACCAGAAGCCGGTGCGCCTCCTGGCCGGGAAGGACCTTTCCCGCAAAGGCATCGGCCGCCTGGCCCCCAAGGGCTGCGATGGCAGCCTGGGCTTCCGCCAGTTCTTCGTCTGCCGCCTTTCCCTTATAGGCGATGAAGGCACCGCCCACCCGAAGGAAGGGGAGGCAGAGCTCGCAGAGGACATTCAAAGGAGCCACCGCCCGGGACACACATGCGTCGAAACCTTCCCGAAGATCCGCCTCTCTGGCCAGATCTTCCGCCCGGCCGTGAAGGGCCGTCACGTTATCGATGCCCAGATTCCGGCAGGTCTCTTCGATGAAACGGATCCGTTTGGCCAGGGAATCCACCAGGGTGAATTCCTTTTCCGGGAAAGCGATGGCCAGGGGAACGCCGGGGAAGCCTCCCCCGGTGCCCACGTCGATCACCATCTGTGCATCGAGAAACTCCGGTACCTTAGCGCAGGTCAGGGAATCGATGTAATGCTTCTCCGTAAACTCCTCCGGATCGGTGATGGCCGTCAGGTTCATCTGCCGGTTCATCTCCAGCACCCGGTCCCGGTATCCGTCGAATAATTTTTCTTTTTCTTCACTCCAGGGGATGGCGTATCCCTCAAACGTTTCCCGGATCCTGCTCATGCCTTTCCCTCCTCCCGTGCTCCGGGAGCAGCGACATCGCTTCTCCGTTTTTTCTCCAGCCAGATCAGGAGCACGTTGATATCAGCGGGGGAGACGCCGGAGATCCGGGACGCCTGACCCAGTGAAAGGGGCCGGTGCTGCGCCAGTTTCTGCCGGGCCTCCAGACGCAGGCCGTCGATGCTCCCGTAGTCCAGATCCTCATCCAGCCGCCGGTTTTCCAGGCGGAGGAAACGCTCCACCTGCGCCTTTTGC
>CADBQT010000194.1 GCA_902796875.1 uncultured Eubacteriales bacterium | reverse complement strand
AGGAGATATACCTTGACGTACTTCTCCGGCGCCGCAGGCATGAACTCGTGTATGAATACATTTTCCACCGAGGTATCCAGCAGAAAATAGTCTTTTGTCTTTTCCCGATAAAAAGTCATCTATGCTCCGTCATCCGGCGGCCGGATCAGAATCCTGTGGCGCTGCCGGCGCTGTCTACGAATTTGGTGATCTTGTTCAGCCAGGCGATGTGGACGGTTCCCGTGGGGCCGCTTCTCTGCTTGGCGATGATCAGCTCGCAGTCCCCGGGGACCGCTTCGCCTTCATTGTAATACTCGTCCCGGTAGAGGAAGAGGACGATGTCCGCATCCTGCTCGATGGAGCCCGACTCCCGAAGGTCGGACAGCATGGGCCGATGGTCGGTTCTCGCCTCCGGCGCCCGGGAAAGCTGGGACAGAACCATGACCGGGCAGTCCAGTTCCCTGGCCAGAAGCTTCAGGTTCCGGGACATCACCGAGATCTCCTGGGTCCGGGAATCGGCCCGGCCTTCCGGATTCATCAGCTGGAGGTAGTCGATGATGACCAGATCCAGTCCCGACTCCGCCTTCAGCCGGCGGCACTTGCTCTTGATCTCCATGATCCCCGCGCCGGAAGTGTCGGCGATGGTAATGTTGGCGGAGGACAGGACCTTCAGGGCGTCGTTGATGTCGTCCCAGTCCTGAGGCTGCAGGTTGCCGGTACGGATGCTCTGCATGTCCACTCTGGACTCCATGGCCAAAAGCCGCTGGCTCAGCTGGACGTCCGCCATCTCCAGACTGAAGATGAGCACGTGGGCGTCACCCTTGATGGCCGCGTTCAGTGCCACGGACAGGGCAAAGGCCGTCTTACCCATAGCCGGACGGGCTGCCAGGATGATCAGATCCGATTTCTGCAGACCGGAGGTCTTCTCATCCAGTTCCTTGAATCCTGTGGTCACGCCGGTGAGCCGGCCTTCCATTTTGGCCGCCCGGTCGATGTTGTCCAGGTTCTTCAGGAGCACCTCGCGAAGGTGGACGTACTGTCCTCTCTGTCTGGCCTGGGAGATATCGAAGACTCCTCTTTCCGCCAGTTCGATGAGCTTCTCCGTTTCCAGAGAGTCCTCGTAGCCTTTGGCCACGATGTCGTCGGACATCTCGATCAGCCTCCTGACGGAGGCCTTCTCCGCGACGATCTTGGCGTACTCCGCTGCGTTGGCCGTGGTGGGCGTGCCCGAGGCCAGGGAGGAGATATAGGCTCTTCCTCCCACCATGTCCAGGACGCCTTTTTTCTTCAGTTCCTCGGATACGGTGATGGAGTCCACCGGCGAGTTCCGCCGGCTCAACTCCACGATGGCCGAGAAGATCTCTCCGTGATTCTGGTCATAGAAATCCTCCCCTTTGACGTTTTCCATCACTTCAAAGAGGGCATCCTTCGACAGGAGCGCTGCTCCCAATACTGATCTTTCTGCCTCCAGACTGTGCGGAGGGACTCTTCCTTCCATGGCGTTTGCTCCCGTAGCCTGCATCAAACGGTGACCGATACTTTTAAGGTCGCGGAGACATCCTGGAACAGCTTGACCGTTACCTGGGATTCACCGGCCTGACGGATGGGTCCATCCATGTCGATCTTCTTCTTGTCTACTTTGATCCCCTCCTGCTCCTCCAGGGCTTCGGCGATGTCCTTGGAGGTGATGGAGCCGAACAGCTTACCGCTGTCGCCGCCCTTAGAGGCGATGTTCAGGGTGATGCCCTCCAGTTTCCTGGCCAGGACCTGGGCTTCCGCCTTCTGCTCTTCCCGCTTTTCCTCGGCGATGGCCTTCTGCTTTTCCAGATTCCGGACGTTGCCTTCGGTGGCTTCCTTGGCCATCCCCTTGGGGATCAGCATATTTCTGGCGTAGCCGTCGCTGACTTTGACAACGTCTCCGGCTTTGCCCGTACCCTTCACATCTTTGGTCAGTATAACTATCATTATTTTATCCTCCTATTGTGTAGTTTTTAAGAATTCTTCGATCTGCTCCAGGATCTCCTCCGGGGACAGATCCGTCTTTGTTCCCGCCGTATTCAGGTGGCCGCCACCGCCGAACTTCTCCATGATCCGCTGGACGTTGATGGTCCCCAGGGATCTGGCGCTGACCACGGTGGCCCCGGTGATGTCCCTGCCGGCCACGAAGCTGGCTTCCACGCCTTTGATGGTCAGCAGTTCATCCGCCACCTGGGAGTTGATGATCTGACTGTTCACGTTCTCCCCTTCGTAGATGGACATGGCGATGCCCTCGTCCAGGAACCGGGCGTTGGCCACACAGGCCGCTCGGCACCGGAAGTTCTCCGGATCGCCCTGGAAGTACCGCCGCACAGTCTGGGGATCCGCTCCAGCCCGGCGCAGCCAGGACGCCGCCTCATAGGTCCGCACTCCGGTCTTGACGGCGAACCGGTTGGTGTCCAGCATGATCCCCGCCAGAAGCATGTCCGCCTCCACCTTGGTGAGGGCTCTCTTCTCGCAGGCGTACTGGATGATCTCCGTCACCAGCTCTGAGGCCGAAGAGGCATAGGGTTCCATGTAGGACAGGGTCTGTCCGGGAAGCATGTCCTCGGCCCGGCGATGGTGATCGATCACCACCAGCTGGCTGGTCTTCTCCACGATCTGAGGACAGGCCACCAGTCCGGGGCGGTGGGTATCCACCACGATGACCAGGGATTTATCGTTGAACAGGGCCGTTGCCTTTTCATCGGAGACGAACTGGTAGTCCCCGGTCTCCCGCGCGTCCGCCACCATCTCCTCGAGAGAGTCGTCGTACTCGTCCAGGACGATGTAGGTCTCCTTGTTCTGGGTCGCCGCGATCCGGCTCACCCCCAAAGCAGCCCCGAAGCAATCCATGTCCGGATTGATGTGTCCCATGATGAACACCCGGCTGGACTGGTCCATCAGGGCCAGCAGCGCATGGGCGATGATCCTGGATTTGCCCTTGTTGTTCTTGACGATGCTCTGGGTCTTGCCGCCGTAGTACTCCAGGTCCATGTTGTTCTTGACCACTGCCTGGTCTCCGCCACGGGCCAGGGCGATATCCAAAGCGTCCTGGGCGAAGATGTCCAGCTGGGCCGGCGTCTCTCCGCCGATGCCCACGCCGATACTCAAAGTCACCGGGAACTCGGCGTCCATCTCGATCTTCCGGGCCCCGTCCAGAATGGAGAAGTTGTCCTCGATGAGTTCCTCCAGCTTCTGGTGGGTGAAGATCATTCCGTAGAGGTGTTCCTTGTAGCGGAAGATGGCCGCTTCAAGTTTGGTCGCCCAACTGCGGACGAACCGGTCGATCTCAGTGGTCACCTCCATCTCCCGTTCCTCTCCCGCGCTGGCGGACAGTTCGTCAAAGTTGTCCACGTTGACCAGGGCGACGCAGGGCTTCTCGCACACATGAATATCCTTCAGATGCTGATAGTCCGTAATGTCGATAAAGTAAAGGAGGATCGACGCGGTCTCTCCCTCTCCCAGGAAACCGGATACGATCCGGAAGTTCCGTTCGTTTCTCTCCACGAACAGGTCCGTCCCGTTCTCCGCCGCTTCGATGATCTCCGGAAGTTTGATCCCGGTCAGGGCGAAGATGTCTCCGTCCACGATCCCGTCGTATTTGAATACTTCAGCGATACTACTGCTGGCTCTGGTCACCTTCCCCTGCATGCTCACCGCGCACATGGGGATGGGCGAATACCTGCTGATCAGCCGCTCTATTCTTCCTGCATACATAACACTTCTCCTGCCTGGTCCGCTGTTGACTTCGTCGTCTAATGAAAACACGCAAAAGTAACGTCCCGTGTTTCCCGAACGCTCTGCATAGATATATT
>CADBQT010000193.1 GCA_902796875.1 uncultured Eubacteriales bacterium | reverse complement strand
GATATCAAGGGGGAAGTGACGGACATCATCGATGTGACCACCGACAGCGGCGTGGTGATCATCGAAGGGGAACTTTTCCAGAAGGAAGTGAGCGTGACCAAGAGCGGAAGCCATCTGGCCAAGCTTTTTATTACGGATAAACGGTCCAGCATTCCGGCCAAGACCTTCATCACCGAGGAAAAGTGGAAGGAGATCGACGGCCTCCTCGATGTGGGCGACGGGATCCGGGTCAAAGGCATGGCCCAGTGGGATACCTTCGATAACTGCACCTCCATCATGGCGGACAGCATCGAGCGGTTCGACGTGGATCAGCGGACGGACACCTGTCCGGAAAAACGGGTGGAACTCCACGCCCACACCAAGATGAGCGCCATGGACGGACTCAGTGACGTGAAGCGATTCATCCAAAGGGCGGAGGAGTGGGGACACCCGGCGGTGGCTGTCACCGATCACGGGGTGGTCCAGGCCTTTCCCGATGCTTCCCATGCGGCCAAAGACATCAAGGTGATCTACGGATGCGAAGGGTATCTCCTGGACGACCGGGACCTGATCCGGCCGGACGGATCCATCGATTACAAAGGCAGGGGAACCAACCACATCATCCTTCTGGCCAAGAACCAGGAGGGACTGAAGAACCTGTATAAACTGGTCTCCCTTTCCCATCTGGAATATTTTTACAAAAAACCGCGGATCCCCAGATCCATCCTGGCGGAGCACCGGGATGGACTGATCCTGGGTTCCGCCTGTGAGGCGGGAGAACTTTTCCAGGCCGTGCTCCGGGATGCTCCCGAGGAGGAACTTCTGGAACTGGCCCGTTTTTACGACTACCTGGAGATCCAGCCTCTGGTCAACAACCGGTTCCTCATCGATGGGGTGACGATCCGGGACGATGAGGACCTGAAGGCCTTTAACCGGAAGATCCTGGAGCTGGGCGAAAAGACCGGCCGGCCCGTGGTCGCCACCTGCGACGCCCACTATCTGGACGAAGAGGAAGCCCTCTACCGCCGGATCATCATGGCGGGCCAGGGATACAAGGACGTGGAAGGGGACGAAGGTCTCTATTTCCGTACCACGGAAGAGATGCTGGAAGAATTTTCCTGGCTGGGAGAGGACCTGGCTTATCAGGTGGTGGTGGAAAACCCCAACCGGATCGCCGACATGATCGAAGCCATCCGGCCCGTGCCCGACAAGAAATATCCCCCCAAGATCGAGGGGGCCGAGGAAGCCCTCCGCAAGGCCTGCGAGGAGCGTTCTACACAGATGTACGGCTCGCCCCTTCCGGAAGAGATCAGCCAGCGGCTGGACAAGGAACTGAACTCCATCATCGAAAACGGATATGCGGTCATGTACCGTTCGGCGGAAATGCTGGTCAACAAATCCATGGAGGACGGATATCTGGTCGGCTCCCGGGGATCGGTAGGATCCTCCTTTGCGGCCACCATGTCCGGGATCACCGAAGTCAATCCTCTGCCGCCTCACTACCTTTGCCCCGAGTGCAAGAACGTGGAGTGGGGAGATCTGAATGAATACGACTGCGGCGTGGACATGCCGGACAAGAACTGCCCCAAGTGCGGCGCCCCCTATCAGAAGGAGGGGTACAACATTCCCTTCGAGACCTTCCTGGGCTTTGGCGCAGACAAGGAACCGGACATCGACCTGAACTTCGCCGGAGAATACCAGGGCACGGCTCAGAAGTATGTAGAAGAGATCTTCGGGGCCAAGAACGTCTTCAAGGCGGGGACCATCAGTACGGTGAAGGACAAGACCGCCTTTGGCTTTGTGAGCAACTATTTCGAAGAACAGAACATCAACGTGAGCTGGGCGGAAAAGAACCGGCTGACCAAGTGCTGCACCGGCGTGCGCAGGACCTCCGGCCAGCATCCCGGAGGGGTGATCATCGTTCCAGAGGGGAAAGAGATCTACGATTTCTGCCCCGTTCAGCATCCCGCCAACGATATGGATTCGGACGTGATCACCACCCATTTCGATTACCACTCCATCGACGAGAACCTTCTGAAACTGGACATCCTGGGCCACGACGCGCCCTCCATGATCCGTCACCTTCAGGACATGACCGGGGTGGATCCTCTTACGGTGCCGGTGAAGGACGACAAGGTCATGACCATCTTCAACGGAACGGAAGGCCTGGACATCCAGGATCCGGACTATCCCTTCACCCACGGCAGCTACGGGATCCCCGAGTTCGGCACGCCCTTCGTCCGGCAGATGCTGGACGACGTCAAGCCGACCACCATTGAGGAGCTGATCCGGATCTCCGGATTCTCCCACGGCACGGATGTGTGGCTGGGCAACGCCCGGGATCTGATCGTGAACGGCACGGCGACCATGAAGGAAGCCATCGCCACCCGGGACGACATCATGAACTACCTGAGGAAGAAGGGTCTGCCCAACAAGGACGCCTTCACCATCATGGAAAAAGTCCGAAAGGGCAAAGGCCTGACGGAGGAGCAGGAGCAGGAGATGATGGAGCACGACGTGCCCCAGTGGTACATCGACTCCTGCAAGAAGATCCAGTACATGTTCCCCCGGGCCCATGCGGTGGCCTACGTGATGATGTCCAACCGGATCGCTTACTATAAGGTTTACTATCCTTTGGAATTCTATTCCGTCTATTTCACCGCCAAGGTGGACAACTTCGACGAGAAGGTGATCCTTCAGGGCAAGGAGGCCATCCTTCAGCGGATGGAGGAGATCGCGGCCAAAGGCAACGAAGCCACCGGCAAAGAAGGGGCTGACCTTCCCGTTCTGGAGGTGGCTCTGGAGATGTATGCCCGTGGCCACGAGTTTGCGCCGGCCCGTCTGGGAAGATCGGACGCCACCGTGTTCCGTCCGGATGAGGGCAAAGTCCGTCTGCCTTTCCTGGCCATCAGCGGGATGGGCCGGACCCAGGCCGAGGCCTTTGCCCGGGGATATGCGGAGCATCCTTACGACACCATCGAGGATGTGACTCACCGCAGCCGGGTCAACCGGGCTATCGTGGAGGAACTGAAGCTCCACGGTGTGCTGGAAGGATTGCCGGAAATGGCCCAGATCAGCATGTTTTAGCGGTTTAGGTGTTGCAATTCCTTTTTTTCTGTGATATTATGCGTAAAGTAGTTAACGTTTTGCAAGAGTGGGCCAACGCCCACTCTTCTTTTGAGGAATTACAGAAATGGCCAAGAAAAAGGTGACGGACATCGCCGGCGAGCTTTTGACCCCCTTCCTGGAGGAGCACGGCTACGAGCTGTACCACGCGGAATTTGTCAAGGAAGGCAGCGACTGGTTTCTCCGGATCTACGTGGACAAGACCTCAGGCGAGGATGAGTACATGAGCACGGAGGACTGCGAGATCGTCAGTCGGTACCTGAGCGAGAAGCTGGACGAAGCGGATCCGGTGGAGGGAAACTACTACCTGGAGGTCTCTTCCCCGGGACTGGACCGGCCCCTGATCAAGCCGGAGCATTACGAGAAGAGCCTGGGCAAGGCGGTGGACATCCGTCTGTACCGGGGGATCGACGGCAAGAAGGAGATCACCGGCATTTTGGAGGAATTCGACGGTGAAGGGATCGTCCTGGTGGAGGACGACGGCCGCCGATGGGAACTGAAACTCACAGATATCGCCCGAGGGAAAAGGGCAGTGATTCTGTAGCGATACATTTGTAGATGAAACGGAGGATTAACCATGAGCAACGACTTTATGAACGCCATCGATGCGCTGATCAAAGAAAAGGGCCTGACGAAAGAGATCGTCATGGAAGCCATCGAGTCCGCGCTGGTCGCCGCGTACAAGAAGAACTACGGCACGGCCCAGAACGTCCGGGTCGTATTCGACGGCGACATGGAGGGAATCGAGGTCCTGATGAGAAAGGACGTCGTGGAAGAAGTCGAAGATGATTTTACTCAGATCTCCCTGGAAGAGGCTCTGGATATCGACCCGAGATACCAGGTCGGAGACGTGGTGGAGTACGAAGTGACTCCCGAGAACTTCGGCCGGATCGCCGCCCAGACGGCGAAGCAGGTGGTCGTCCAGAAGATCCGCGAGGCGGAGAGGGGCATGGTATACGACAATTACATCGATCGTCAGGGCGATCTGATCACCGGCATCGTCCAGCGGATCAGCAATGAGACGATCTTCGTCACCATCGGAAACACGGAGGGTATCCTGGTGGCCAAGGAGCGTGCTCCCGGAGAGCGGTTCCGGGTCAACGACCGGATCAAGGCCTATATCATGGATGTCCGCAAAAGCGCCAAGGGCCCCCAGATCTTCCTTTCCCGGAGCCACCCCGGCTTCGTGGAGAGACTGTTCGAACTGGAAGTTCCGGAGATCGAAGACGGTATCGTGGAGATCCGCAGCATCGCCAGAGAGGCGGGCTCCCGGACGAAGATCGCCGTTTACACGGAAGATGAAGACGTGGATCCCGTCGGCGCCTGCGTCGGCGCGGGTGGATCCCGGGTCCGGAACGTGGTGGACGAACTCTTCGGCGAGAAGATCGACATCACCACCTGGGACGATGATCCCCATGAACTGATCAAAAACGTGCTGAGCCCCGCTCAGGTGGAGCAGGTCTTCCTGGATGAGGAAGAGGGCGCAGCCACCGTGGTGGTCCCCGACTATCAGCTGTCTCTGGCCATCGGCAAGGAGGGACAGAACGTCCGCCTGGCCGCCAGACTCTGCGGATGGAAGATCGACATCAAGAGCCACTCCCAGTACTACGGCGAAGACGAATACGAAGACTACGACGAGTACGATGAAGAATACGACGGCGAATACAATGAAGAATATGACGGAGAGTACGAAGGCGAAGTCGAATACGACGAAGCCGATGAAGCCGGCGAGATCGTAGAGGAAGAGGAAGCCGAATACGAAGAGGCCGGTGAGATCGTCGAGGAAGAGGCCGAAGAAGAAGCCGGCGAGATCGTCGAGGAAGCTGATGAAAACGAATAAGACCCCGATGCGCCGATGCGTCGGCTGCATGGAATCCAAACCCAAAGATCAGCTGATCCGGATCGCCTGCTACGAAGGCCAGGTGAAGCTGGACCCCACGGGAAAGGCCAAAGGCAGGGGCGCCTACCTTTGCCCATCGGAGAGCTGCCTGAAGAAGGCGGTGAAGAAGAGGGCTCTGGAGAGAAGCCTGTCGGTGAAGATCGACGAGGACGAAATGGAGACCCTTCTGGAGGAACTGAGGGCATATGAAAGATAAGGCCATGACCTACATGGGCTTTGCGCGAAAAGCGGGAGTCCTGGTCTTCGGCACACGAGCCTGTATGGACAGCATGGAAAAGGGCAGAGCCCGCCTGGTGATCTTTACCGGCGATATGGCCGAAAACAGCAAAAAGAAGATCGGGAAGGTCGCAGAGAAGACCGGAACGAAAACCGTGACCTTTGGGACGGGAGAAGAACTGTCTCAGATCACGGGAACGGCGGGCAGGAATGTTTTCGCCGTAAACGACGAGCATTTTGCAGACATCATACTGCAGGAAATAGATGCGGGAACACAATAAAGAGGAGGATGCGTGAATGAAGGTAAAGGAGTTAGCGGCTGAACTGAAGCTGACCGGCAAGGAGGTGCTGGAAAAGGCGAAGTCGATGGGAGTTCCCGTCACCAAACTGGCGGACGAACTCTCCGACGTCGACGCGGCCGCAGTTCGGAACACCATTGAACGGAGCAGATCCAAGGCGGAAACCAAGGTCGTCCGGGCAAAGAAAACAAAAAAGGCAGACGAGGACAAGGCGGGGAAAGCCCCGACCAAGACCACCAAGGCTGCCAAGATCCCTCTGCCCGAGAAACGGACGACG
>CADBQT010000192.1 GCA_902796875.1 uncultured Eubacteriales bacterium | reverse complement strand
TCCAGGCAGGGCGCCACGGCCAGATAGCGGATCGAGTTTCCCCGTCCCGCAGAATAGGGATCGGTGTATTCCACGTTCTCCAGCCCCGGGATCCTCCGGAGCATGTCCAGGGGATAATAGCTGGTCATCAGCTTCGCTCCCCCCGTATCCAAAAGGATCACGTTCTCGCTGTATTCTTTCAGGGCGTACTGTTTGCACGCCTTTTTCTCCAGCTTGCTGTAGTCGATGTCTTCCTCCGGCACCTTCAGGATCACGACGCCGGTCTCCTGCAGTTCTTTCCTGACCTCTTCGCTGAGGCTGGCCATAGCGATCTTGCAGGCGCCCGAAAAGACGCCGGGGGTGCCGTCTTCCCGTCTGCCCACCAGGTCTTCGATGCCGCACTTGGCGGTCAGGCTTACCCGGGGCCCGAAGGTGGGGCAGCGCTGGATGCACATGGAGCAGCCATTGCCGTACCGCAGGCAATTGCCCATGGGGCCTGAAGAGCCGGTGGCGTCGACAAAGGCGTCCCCGTCAATGACCGTCCCGTCATTCAAAACGATCCCCCGGACGAGGCCGTCTCCGGTCTCCACATCCATCACATGGGTCTCCGTCATCGCTTCGATGCCCAGTTCCTCTACGAACCGGCGGACCACCGGTTCGATGGCCCCCACATCGTACAGGGATGCGTGGGCATGGCCGGGGAATTCGATATTGGTATGGGATGCGCAGGAATCCATGATCTCAAACAGATCTCCTGCGCCCAGGGCCTTCATTTCCTCCGTAGCGGTGAACCTTCCGTTGTTGCGGAAGATGCCTCCCACATTGCCGGCCCCCAGGAGAAGATCCGTCTTCTCGATCAGGACCACTTCCGCTCCGGCATTTTTCGCGCATACGGCGGCGGAAACACCGGACCATCCTCCGCCCACAATAATGATCTTGCTCATGCTATCTCCTATAAAAGTCTTCCGTACTCATAAAGATCCAGTTGTTCCTTGCAAAGGTGCACCGTGTGATCTGCGCCCAGATCCTTGGTGCAGGCCCCGCAGATCCCCTCTCCGCAACAGATATGGGAATTGTTGATGCAGGAGATGGCTTTCCGGTGATGGGGATCCGTCTCCTCGATCCTGCCGATGGCCTGCTTGAGCAGGTAGTCGGACAATCCCAGATGGATCAGGCCCACACCGTCAGCCTCTGCCTTTGCGACGACCCTGTCGAAATCCTCCGTCAGTTCTCCCTTCCCGTCACAGAGACTCACTTCCGTCACGTGGATCTCCTGCAGATTCTTGAAGAACTCCAGCAGTTCCCTGCCGGACTTGCCCCAATCCAGGTAGACATCCACCTCATTGTGATTCCGCCACAGGGCCCCGATCACGTGGAGGGAAGGCATGAAGCCGATGCCCCGACAGACGACAGCCGCTCTGCCGTCACGGAGATGGCCCACCGCCCCTCTTCCCTGCATACCGTTGAAGTAGGGTCCGCGGACGTAAATATGATCACCTTTTTCGATGGATCGGAAACACTCGGTCTTGATGCCCACCATCTGGATGAAGAGGCCGATGGTGCCGCTGCTGTAGTCCTCGTACAAAACGGATATGGGAACATCGAAGAAAGGGTTCTCATCCCTGCGGACAAAAACGTAGGCGCCCAGATGAATAAAGGCCTCGGGGTCGGGCACCCGGATCCGGATAAACCGGAATACATCGTCCATTTCCTTCACGTAAGTTACTTCGCAGCGCATGCTCTGGCGCTGGGGCTTTGCCCTGCCCCCGTGGTTGATCAGTTCCTGCTGAATGCAGAAAGAAACCGTATCGGTGCAGGTGCAGAAATCCTCGCCTCGGCACATGGAGCATTCGACGCACTGGCCCCTCTCGGCCAAAACGCATGGACATGTGTCGGTGGCATAATTGGAGCATTTCGTATATACGTCCACGCAGCATTCCTCCTTTTATTTCCGACAGGCCCTGGCTCTGTCCTCGATCTCGTCGTAGAGTTTCTCCCGCACCTTCTCCAGTTCATCGTAATCCATGGCGTCGGCGTAGTACCCTTCCATTTCATCGTGAACCTGCTTCGCGTTCTCCAGCATCTCGCGGGCAGACTCGGCGATCCCGTCGATGAGGGAACGGTTCGACTCAAAATGCTTCTCGTAGGGCTCCATCCGGTCCCGGTCATAAAACGCGGAACAGTCGATGGGCTGGGCTTTTTCGTCTTCGAGCCGGGTCAGGGGATTGGAGGTCATCAGCGCCACCCCCAGTTCATCGATCAGAAGATGCTCCCGGAAGGGTCTTCCCGAGAGAAGACAGGTCGACAGCTTCGTATCGAATCCGTAGTCCGTCATCCGGGTCGCGACGGAATCGATGAACAGGCTGGATGCGGCAAACCGCTCATCGTTCAGCAGATAGAGTTTCCGGCTGGATTCGGCCGCATCCGGCAGAGTCATGTATCCGTACCTGGTCATGACGGAGAGCTGACGTATGAGCTGCTTCCCTCTGGCGGCTTTTCTCTCCCGGCCTTCCAGCAGGCTTTCGCAAAGGCAACGGACCTCTTCTTCGATCCTCTGTCGGTCACAGAATCCTTCCGCACAGGCACAGGTATCGTCGCAGATCAGCCCAAGGGCCTTGTTATAACCGGTCGCGGCGGCCATCATGGACTTGTTCAGTTCCGTCGCCTCGATGATCTTGTCCCGGTTTTCCTTAAGGACGGCTTTGTCCCAGCACTCCCCGAGGGGGATGATCTCCTGGCACACGCCGGGGATCCTGGGTTCGGATACGTGGGGCGGCGTACCGTCCACCACCATCACCTTGGACGTGTGCAGCATCACCGCGTCCAGGGAATTCGGGTCCGATGAACAGTAAAAGCTGGTCACTTTCTCATCCTTGGAGAACCGCTCCGCGATGATCCTCATGGTTCGGGACTTTCCCGTACCCGGTCCCCCCTTCAGGATGTAGGTGTAGTATTCCTTGCCGTTTATGAGCTGAGTCAGTTCCGTGGAGAAACCCTTCGGCGTGACTCCGCCAAAAAAGAATTTTTCGATCATGATCACTCTCCTCTTACGTTCCATTATACTGGATTTCCCATGGGCTGACTACCGGAGGTTCGAATCCTTACCGGCTTTCGCAGCAGGATTTACGCGTATCGCTTCGCGATCCGAACAAAAAGGAAAATGACGACCATTCTTAAGAGTGCCTGTAAGCACCTGTGTGCCTTATCTTGTTAACTTATCTCAGTTTTGCGCCCGGGAAATTGAACTCATAGAGCATCCTGCCTTTGACTGTCTGTGATTCGCCATCTGATTCGATAGTTAATTCTGTATCTGCCAGAT
>CADBQT010000191.1 GCA_902796875.1 uncultured Eubacteriales bacterium | reverse complement strand
GAATGGGGCGCATAGAAGACCTCATCGAATCCCCGCATCAGGGGATTCCTGGGACGGACCACCCGATGCTCGAAGACACCGAACAGTTTTTTGTCCAGCAGGTGCTTCTGGATCCCGTAGTAATAGTACAGGGCAGCCTGGGCTCCCCAGCAGATGAACATGGTGCTGTAGACGTGGGTCTTGGCGAACTCGAAGATCTCGCAGAGCTCCGGCCAGTAATCCACCTGATCGAAGGGCATCTGCTCCACGGGGGATCCGGTGACGATAAGGCCGTCGAAGTAGTCCTCCTTCACCTCGTCCAGGGTACGGTAAAAGGACTCCAGATGCTCCCTGGAAATATGGGTGGATTCGTGGGAGTCCATCCCCAGGAGATTCATCTCCACCTGGAGAGGGCTGTTGGCCAGCACTCTGGCCAGCTGGGTCTCCGTGGCGATCTTCGTCGGCATCAGATTCAGAATGATGATCTTCAGCGGACGGATGTCCTGGTTCTGGGCTCTCGCCCGATTCATGGTAAAGATATTCTCTTCCTTCAGCGCTCCCGCAGCGGGAAGCTTATCCGGAATGATCAAAGGCATGTCGTTTCCTCCTGACGGACCGGACTATACGCCCAGTACGCCCTTGTGCTGCTCGTAGACCACCGGCATGAACAGGGTCGTTCCCGATGCCAGCAGTTTTCCCGTTTCCTCATCGTGGGCCCTGGCGGAAAGGCGTACCGCCCTACGTCCGATGTGGACCACCTCAGAGGAAATGATAAAGCTTCTCCCGGTGAAAGGCCGGATGAAGCTGACCGACAGATCTGCCGTGGAGACATCCTGCTCCAGGAAGGCTGCTGCCGTAATGCCCATGGAGGTGTCCAGCATAGCGGAGACCACGCCGCCGTGGACTTCTCCCCTGCCGTTTTCCTCCCACTTGAACCTGCGGTAGCGGATGACGGAGGTCATCTTCTCCGGATCGCATTCCACGTATTCCGGCTTCATCATATCGCTTAGGGTCCCTCCGCTTTTGCGGATGTTCTCGATGATGCTCCGGACTTTTTCCTCGTAGTTCACGGTCATAGGATCACCCGCGGACCCCTTCAAAGGCCTGCTCCAGATCGGCGATGATGTCGTCGATATCCTCCAGTCCCACGGAGAGCCGGATCATGCCGGCTTCGATCCCTGCAGCTTCCAGCTGTTCATCCGTAAGCTGACGGTGGGTCTCACTGGCCGGGTGCAGGACGCAGGTGCGGATATCCGCCACGTGGACCTCGTTGGAAGCCAGTTTCAGGGAATCCATGAAGTTCATGGCCGTCTCTCTTCCTCCCTTGATCACAAAGGAGATGACTCCGCTGCAGCCCTTCAGATATTTCTTACCCAGCTCGTAGCATTCGTCCCCTTCCAGTCCGGGATAGCGGATGCTCTCCACCATGTCGCAGCTTTCCAGATATCTGGCCACGGTCATGGCGTTGTCACAGTACTGCTTCATCCTCACCGGCAGAGTTTCCAGACCCAGATTCAAAAGGAAAGCGGAATGGGCCGCCGGGTAACAGCCGAAGTCCCGCATCAGCTGCATTCTGGCCTTAAGGATGTAAGCCATCTTCCCGTAGGTCTCCGTGTAGATGATCCCGTGGTAGGACTCGTCCGGCTCGGTCAGTTCCGGGAAGTTCCCGGAAGTCCAGTCGAAGTTGCCGCTGTCCACGATGACGCCGCCGCCCTGGACCGCATGACCGTCCATGTATTTGGTCGTGGAGTGGATGACGATATCCGCGCCGAACTCGAAGGGCCGGCACAGGATGGGCGTGGCGAAGGTGTTGTCGATGATCAGGGGCACGTGGTTCTCATGGGCGATCTTGGCAAAACGCTCGATGTCGAAGACCGTCAGAGCCGGGTTGGCCAGAGTCTCGCCAAAGACCAGTTTGGTGTTGGGCTTAAAGGCCGCCCGGATCTCCTCATCGGAGGCGTCCCGATCCACGAAGATGCACTCGATCCCCAGTTTTTTCAGTGTAAAGGCAAAGAGGTTCACCGTTCCCCCATAGATCTCTGTGGAACTGATGAAGCTGTCTCCCGCCTGACAAAGGTTCAGGATGGCCATCATGGATGCCGCCTGTCCGGAGGTGGTGCACATGGCGCCGATTCCCCCTTCCAGGGCTGCGATCTTCTCCTCCACGGCCATGACGGTAGGGTTGGCGAACCGGGAATAGATCAGAGATCTGGTGGGATCGTCGAAGACCGCCGCCACCTCCTCTGTGGAGTCGTAGACGTAGGTCGTGCTCTGCACGATGGGCATGACGCGGGGTTCTGTATTCTTCGGGTCGTATCCTGCATGCAGACATTTGGTTGCATCTTTCATGTTCGTGTCCTCCTGATTTGCTCTCGATGTAAGAAAACCGCCCGGTCCGTTTATCAGGTCTGAGCGGTTTCATTCGTTGGTCGGGATGACTGGATTCGAACCAGCGGCCTTCGCGTCCCGAACGCGACGCTCTACCAAGCTGAGCCACATCCCGATAAGTGTGGCAACGG
>CADBQT010000190.1 GCA_902796875.1 uncultured Eubacteriales bacterium | reverse complement strand
GTTCAGCACGCCGACTCCGCCGACCCAATCCAGGAAGATGTTTCCGTCCACATCCTGGAACATGGCGCCTTCACCTTTTTCGATGACCGCCTTGTATGCCGTTCCGATTCCGTTGGGCACGGCTTCTGCTCTTCTGTCCAGGATCGCCTTGGCCTTCGGTCCCGGCAGCGGGGTGACGATTTTCGGTAATGCTTCTCTTAACATAGTATACCTCCTCAAAAGAAAGATGGTTTCCGCTCGAAAATTCGAGCATTTGATCACAATTTGATTCTATCACAATCCCTTGGAAAGGATAGGACTAGTTCAATGAAATATCGACACTATTTTGTCTTTTTGCGCTCCTCTTCCTCTATCTTCCTGGCGGCGGCAATGGTGGCCCGATCCGCGTCGGTCAGCTCGATGGCCGTGTTGTCTTCGTTGCTCTCCGTCAGGGTGGATCCCAGGTTGATGGAGGACTTCTCCAGTTCCAGGATGATGTTGTTGATCCTGGCCAGTTTCTCCGGTGGGACATCCGGGCTGATGGCCAGATCCGTGTTGTAGATGATGTCCTCCAGACGACGGCGGATATTGAAGAGATGGTTTCTCGCCTCGTTGATCTTGTTCTCGTCGACGGCCTCCGCCATTGCCTCTTCCATGTTGACCACCTGGCCGCTGGCCGGCTCCAGTTCATACTCCGCGTTGGCGTTGACCACCACCGCTTCCATGCCGGTCTCCGCCTTGATGGCATCGGCGAAGTCGATCTTGGACTGAGGTTCTCCATGGACCAGGAAGATCTTCTTCGGGACCATCTGGAATCCCCGGATCCAGTCCATGAGGCCGTTCTTGTCCGCATGACCGGAGAAGCCTTCCAGGTTGTGGATCTGGGCGTTGACCTCCACCTTGTCCCCGAAGAGGGTGACCTCGGTGGCTCCCTCGATGAGCTGGCGACCCAACGTCCCCTCCGCCTGATAGCCGACGAAGACGATGCTGGACTTCTCGTTCCACAGGTTGTGTTTCAGGTGGTGCCGGATCCGGCCCGCTTCACACATGCCGCTGGCGGAGATGATGATCTTGGGGGTGTGGTCCACGTTGAGCCACTGGGACTCCTCGCTGGACCGGGTGAATTTCAGATTCTTGAACTCCAGAGGATTGTCCCCCCGGCTGATGAAATCCTTGGTCTCCTCGTCGAAGACCTGGGAATTCTTCTTGAAAGCCTCTGTGGCGTTCTGGGCCATGGGGCTGTCCACATAGACCATCAGATCCTCGAAGATCTTCTGGTACTCCGAGTCGCTGTCGATGACCCGGTTGAGCTCGTAGATCAGTTCCTGGGTCCGGCCTACCGCAAAGGACGGGATGACCGTGTTGCCACCCCGGGCTGCCGTATCCCGGATGATGTTCATCAGCTTCCGCACGTCCATGGAATTCTCCGGATGGAGGCGGTTGCCGTAGGTGGACTCCATGATGACGTAGTCCGCCTTCTTGATGATGGTGGGATTGCGGAGAATGGGGCGGTCCATGACCCCCAGGTCTCCGGAAAAGACGATCTTGGACACGTTGTCATCTTCCTTGACCCAGATCTCGGTGATGGCCGAGCCCAGGATGTGTCCTGCGTCGTTGAAACAGATCCGAATGTCGTCGTTAAGATCGATCAGCTGATCGTAGAGGATGGGCACCACGAATTTCAGAGCGTCCTCTGCGTCCTTGGCCGTGTACAGGGCCTCCACCAAGGGACGGCCCGCCCGCTCGTTCTTCCGGTTCTGCCACTCCGCTTCCTTCTCGTGGATGTATGCACTGTCCTTGAGCATGATGTCAAGGAGATCTGCGGTGGCGTCGGTGCAGTAGATCTTGCCTTTGAACCCCCGCTTGACCAGAAGGGGGATCCGTCCGCAGTGGTCGATGTGGGCGTGGCTCAGGATCAGGAACTCCACTTCCGCCGGATCGAAGGGGAAGGGTTCGAAATTGAGTTCGTCCTGGGCTTTGCCTCCCTGGAACTGTCCGCAGTCCAACAGGATCTTATGGTCTCCTGCCGTGATCAGATGACACGAGCCGGTGACGCCGCTGGTCGCTCCGCAAAACTGAATCTTCATGTGGGCCTCCTGTCCTTATCGGTTGTTGTTGCTGCCTGAAGTATCCTTGAGGATGACGTCGTGGGCGCCGCCCTCGACGATGCTGGTCGCCGAAACCAGCGTGATCTTGGCGTTCTCCTGAAGTTCCTTGATGGTCAGAGCTCCGCAGTTGCACATGGTGGATTTGACCTTGAGCAGGGACTGACGCACGTTATCGCTAAGGGGTCCCGCATAGGGCACGTAGGAATCCACGCCCTCTTCGAACTTCATCCCCGCATCACCGCCCAGGTCGTACCGCTGCCAGTTTCTCGCACGGGCGGAACCCTCGCCCCAGTACTCCTTCACGTAGGTGCCGTTGATGTTGAGCCGGTTGGTGGGGGATTCGTCGAACCGGGAGAAGTATCTGCCCAGCATGAGGAAGTCCGCTCCCATAGCCAGGGCCAGGGTCATGTGATAGTCGTAGACGATCCCGCCGTCGGAGCAGATGGGAATGTAGATCCCGGTCTCCTCATAATACTCGCTCCTTGCCTTTGCGACATCGATCACCGCAGACGCCTGCCCCCGGCCGATGCCCTTTTGCTCCCGGGTGATGCAGATGGAACCGCCGCCGATACCGATCTTGACGAAGTCCGCACCCGCCTCGGCCAGATACCGGAACCCGTCGCCGTCCACCACGTTTCCGGCGCCGATCTTCACCTCATCCCCGTACTTTTTACGGACAAAGTCCAGGGTCTCCTTCTGCCACTGGGAGTAGCCCTCGGAGGAATCGATGCAGAGCACATCCGCTCCGGCTTCCACCAGAGCCGGGATCCGCTCTTCGTAATCTCTCGTGTTGACGCCGGCGCCGACCACGTAGCGCTTGCCCGGGTCCAGAAGCTCGTCGGCGTATTCTTTGTGGGTATCGTAGTCTTTGCGGAAGACGAAGTAGACCAGACGCTGCTCCTCGTCCACCACGGGCAGGGCGTTCAGCTTGTAGTCCCAAAGCATGTTGTTGGCCTCGCTCAGGGAGATCCCCGCCTTGGCCACCACCAGTTTGTCATAGGGAGTCATGAACTCGCTCACCTTGGTATTGGGATCCATCCGGCTGACCCGGTAGTCCCGGCTGGTGACCATGCCCACCATCTTGCCCGCCGGCGTGCCGTCCTCGGTGACCGCCGTGGTGGAATGGCCCGTCCGTTCTTTAAGAAGGAGCAGCTCCGCCAGAGTCTGATCCGGACGGATGTTGGTGTTGCTCTCCACGAATCCGGCCTTGTGCTTCTTGACTTTGCGGACCATGGCCGCCTGGCTCTCCACGGGCTGGGATCCGAAAATGAAGGAGATCCCTCCCTCCTTGGCCAGAGCGATGGCCAGCTCGTCGCCGGATACCGCCTGCATGATCGCCGAAGTCATGGGAATGTTCATGGAAAGGGCCGGTTCCTCTCCCTTGCGGAATTTTACTACCGGCGTTTTAAGAGAAACATTCTGCACCGTGCATTCCGATGAGGAATACCCGGGAACCAGCAGATACTCGCTGAATGTTCTCGATGGGTCTTCATAATAGTGTGCCATAGATTTTCCTTTCTCTTCTTCGGGGATCATATCTCATTCATTGTAACAAATCTTATGCTTTTTCGCACCCGTTATTTCACCGGGATCCGGCCGCCGGCCCACCGGCTCCTCACCGGCTCATCACCTGATGGCGCCGCCTCCCAGCACCGTGTCGCCGTCGTAAAAGACCGCCGCCTGGCCCGGGGTGATGGCCCGCTGGGGCTCGTCGAAACGGATCTCCGTTTCATCGCCTTTCGGAGCCACCGTGGCCCACTGTTCTTTCTGTTTGTACCGGAGCCGCACCCGGCAGCGCACCTCCCCCTCCGGGGTTTCGCCGCTGATCCAGTTCACGTCTTCGGCCACCGCCAGGTCCGAGAAGGTATCCTCGTTGGACCCCAGGGTGATCTGGTTTTTCTCCCCGTCGATGCGGCAGACGTACCGGGGCACCCCAAAGGCCTGGCCCAGCCGTTTGTGCTGGCCCACGGTGTAGTGGATGATCCC
>CADBQT010000189.1 GCA_902796875.1 uncultured Eubacteriales bacterium | reverse complement strand
GGTGTCATCGGAGATGCTCCGGAGAAGGGGCTGGTGGATATCGGCGTGCCCATGGGCGTGATCGCTGCCCTGTGTCCTGCGACCAGTCCGGTTTCGACCACCATCTACAAAGCGCTTATCGCCGTCAAGTCCGGCAATGCCATCGTCTTCTCCCCCCATCCACGGGCGAAGGAGACCATCGGAAGAGCGCTGGACATCATGATCGATGCGGCAGAGGAAGCCGGGTTGCCGGAAGGAGCCCTGTCCTACATGCACACGGTCACGGGAAGCGGGACCATTGAGCTGATGAATCACGAATGTGTTTCCATGATCCTCAATACCGGCGTCCCCGGCATGCTGGAGCAGGCACTGGATGCCCACAAGCCCCTGATCTACGGCGGAGCGGGCAACGGCCCTGTCTTCATCGAGCGGACCGCGGACATTCCCACCGCCGTGAAAGACATCATCAGCAGCAAGACCTTCGATTACGGCCTCCTGCCGGCAGCGGAGCAGTCCATCGTCGTGGACGCCGCCGTCGCCGATCAGGTCCGGGAGGAATTCCGGCGGCAGCATGCCTGGTTCATGAGCGGAGAAGAGTCCAGAGCTCTGGCCCGCATCATCTTCGAACCGGATGGCAGCGCCAACGAGGCCCTCATCGGGATACCGGCAGAGAAACTGGCGCAGAAGGCCGGGTTCTCCGTCCCCGAAGGAACCGTGCTCCTCATCTCCGAGGAGAAATTCGCCTCCAGCCGCAACCCCTATACCAGGGAAAAGCTGGGGCCGGTGGTCGCCTTCTTCATCGAAGACGACTGGATGCACGCCTGTGAAAAGTGCATCGAGCTTCTGCTTACCGAAAAGCAGGGGCACACTCTGGTGATCCATTCCCGTTCCGAAAACGTGGTCCGGGAGTTCGCCATGAAGAAGCCGGTAGGCCGTGTGCTGGTCAACACGCCGGCCACCTTTGGCAGCATGGGAGCGACGACAAATCTGGTCCCGGCCATGACCCTGGGAAGCGGGACGGCCGGATACGGGATCACGTCGGACAACGTATCGCCGGAGAATCTGATCTATGTACGAAAAGTTGGTTTCGGAGTGAGAACTCTTGAGACAGTGGATGCGCAGATGTTTGGACGCTCATCCCTGGCGGATCAGCCGGGTCAATCCGTGGCGGATCTTCGTCACGCCGATGAAGTCCAGTCAGTGCAGCAGGTACTGAGGGATATCATTCAGAAAATCGACGGATTGACCGATAAATAATAATCAGTAAGAAAAACCTGAGAGAAAGGGAGGTAGAACATTGGATATTCGTGATTTTTCAAACAAATTGGCAGAAGCCACGAAAGACATGTCCCCCGAAGAAAGAGAAGCCCTGAAGAGAATGTTTGAGGGAGTGACCAACAACATCGCTCAGAGAGAGGCTGCTCAGAAGTGGACGTGTATCGACTGCGGCTATGTCCATGAAGGCGCTGCCCCTCCGGCCAAGTGCCCCATGTGCGGCGTTGGCGCGGATCGGTTCACCAGCGGCGCAGCTGCCGCAGCTCCGGCAGCAACATCCATCGCCGCGCCCGGAACGGAAGTCCCCGACGGACCGACGCCCAGGATCAAGGCACTGAAG
The DNA here is from genome assembly GCA_902796875.1 of uncultured Eubacteriales bacterium. Classification (GTDB taxonomy): domain Bacteria; phylum Bacillota; class Clostridia; order Peptostreptococcales; family Anaerovoracaceae; genus Lentihominibacter. The sequence goes on along the minus strand of CADBQT010000189.1, from coordinate 6,999 downwards.
GACAACTACCGGAAGCAGGTCCCGTCCATCTCCACCCATCGTGCGAGAGCGGTCACGGAGATCACCAAAGAGAATCCGGGTATGCCCAAGCTCCTGCTGAGAGCAAAGGCTTTCCGGCGCTGCTGCGAGACGGCGCCCCTGATCATCCAGGATCACGAGCTGATCGTCGGTAACCCGACAGGCGGTCCCCGTGTGGGTTCCTTCGCTCCGGATATCGCCTGGAAGTGGATGGTGGACGAACTGGATACCATCGGCACCAGAGATCAGGACCCCTTCTACATCTCCGAAGAAGACAAGAGATATATGAAGGAAGAGCTCTTCCCCTTCTGGGAAGGCAAATCCGTAGAGGAATACTGCGAAGACCAGTACAAGGAATGCGGCGGCTGGGAACTGTCCGGCGAGTCCTATGTATCTGACTGTTCCTATCACGCCCAGAATGGCGGCGGCGACTCCAACCCGGGTTACGACGTCATCCTGATGAAGAAGGGCATGAAGGACATCCAGCAGGAAGCCAGAGAGTACCTGGCCCAGCTGGACTACGCCAATCCGGATGATCTGGACAAGATCTACTTCTATAAGGGGATCATCGAGACCACCGAAGGCGTCATGATCTATGCCCGGAGACTGTCCGAGTACGCGGCCCAGAAGGCAGCGGCAGAGGCAGATCCCCAGAGAAAAGCAGAACTCATGCAGATCTCTCAGGTCTGTTCCAGAGTACCGGCCAACAAGCCGGAGACTTTCTGGGAAGCCATCCAGTCCGTATGGACCATCGAATCCCTGCTTCCGGTGGAAGAGAACCAGACGGGTATGTCCATCGGTCGTGTGGACCAGTACATGTATCCCTACTACAAGGCAGACATCGACTCCGGCCGGATGAACAACTATCAGGCCTTTGAACTGGCCAGCTGCATGCTGATCAAGATGTCCGAGATGATGTGGGTCACCAGCGAAGGCGCATCCAAGTTCTTCGCCGGATATCAGCCCTTCGTCAACATGTGCGTCGGCGGCGTGACCAGAGAAGGCCGCGACGCGACCAACGATCTGACCTATCTGCTGATGGATGCCGTACGGCACACCAAGATCTATCAGCCGTCCCTGGCCTGCCGGATCCACAACAAGTCACCCCAGAAATATCTGGAGAAGATCGTCGACGTCGTTCGTGCCGGCATGGGATTCCCGGCCTGCCACTTCGACGACACCCATATCAAGATGATGCTGGCCAAGGGCATCGACATCGAGGATGCCAGAGACTACTGCCTCATGGGTTGCGTAGAACCGCAGAAATCCGGCAGACTGTATCAGTGGACGTCCACGTCCTACACCCAGTGGCCCATCTGTATCGAGCTGGCCCTGAACCACGGGGTTCCTCTCTGGTACGGCAAGCAGGTCGTTCCCGACATGGGTCCCCTGTCCCAGTACAAGACCTTCGAGGAATTTGATACGGCGGTCAAGGACATCATCAAGTACGTCACCAAGTGGACTGCGGTCATGACGGTCATCTCTCAGAGAGTCCATCGTGAACTGGCACCCAAGCCGCTGATGTCCATCATGTTTGAAGGATGTATGGAAAAGGGCATGGGCGTCGAGTGCGGCGGAGCCATGTACAACTACGGCCCCGGCGTCGTCTGGTCCGGACTGGCCACCTACGCCGACTCCATGGCGGCCATCAAGAAGCTGGTCTTCGACGACAAGAAGTACACCCTGGAGCAGCTGAATGAAGCGCTCAAGGCCGACTTCGTCGGATACGAGCAGATCCAGAAGGATTGTCTGGAAGCGCCCAAGTACGGCAACGATGATGACTATGCGGACTACTTCTGCGCAGACATCATTCAGTTCACCGAGCATGAGCATAAGAAGTACAGAACGCTGTTCTCCAAGATGTCCCACGGCACGCTGTCCATCTCGAACAACACTCCGTTCGGTCAGCTGACCGGAGCATCGGCCAACGGCCGGAACGCGTGGACACCGCTGTCCGACGGTATCTCCCCGACCCAGGGTGCAGACTACAAGGGCCCGACGGCGATCATCAAGTCCGTATCCAAGATGTCCAACGACAACATGAACATCGGACTGGTCCACAACTTCAAGCTGATGCCGGGTATCCTGGACACGCCGGAAGGCGAACAGGGGATCATCACCCTGCTGAGAACGGCATGCATGTTCGGCAACGGCGAGATGCAGTTCAACTACGTCAACAACGAGGACATGCTGGCAGCTCAGAAGGATCCGGACAGCTACAGAGACCTGGTGGTCCGTGTGGCCGGATACTCCGCATTCTTCACCGAACTGTGCAAGGATGTTCAGGACGAGATCATCAGCCGGACCATGCTGACCAAGTTCTAGTCCAGAAAGGCTCAGAACGGATCAGCCGGAAAACGGCAAACGCAAGTTAACGTAAGTCTTCAGGAAATGGTGCACCATGAGCGGCAGAAACGGGGATGTGATCGAGCGTAAAGCGGTCATATTCAACATCCAGAAATACAATATGCATGATGGACCCGGAGTCAGGACCCTTGTCTTCTTCAAGGGCTGCCCTCTGCGCTGCCAGTGGTGCTCCAATCCCGAAGGTTTGCTGAGAAAATACCAGGTCATGTTCAAAAAGGACGTGTGCGCCCACTGCGGAGCATGTGTCCCGGCCTGTCCCCAGGGCATCCACCAGATGGGGGATGAGGGGCATTACGTCGATCGGAGCATCGACTGCATCGGATGCCGCGCCTGCGAGGACGCCTGCCTTTACAACGCGCTGGATATCGCCGGAGAGACGAAGACCATCTCCGAACTGATGGATGTGGTTCGGGAGGACCGGGGCTTCTACGACGTATCCGGCGGTGGGGTCACCCTGGGCGGCGGGGAATGCACCGCTCAGCCCGAGGCGGCACTCAGTCTGCTCCAGGCAGCCAAGCAGGAGGGCATCAACACGGCCATCGAGACCTGTGGCTATACGAAGAAAGAAACGATGATGAAGCTGGCGGAGTTCATCGATCTCTTCCTCTTCGACATCAAGCATTTCGACTCGGATCGCCACAGTGAACTGACCGGGGTGAGAAACGAGATCATCCTGGATAATCTGAAGACTCTTCTGGACAATCGGTACAACGTGCGTATCCGCATGCCCATGCTCCGGGGAGTCAACGACAGCCAGGAGGAGATCGAAGGAGTCATGGAATTCCTCCTTCCCTATAAGGACGCGAAGAATTTCAAGGGGATCGACCTGCTGCCCTATCACAAGATGGGGGTCAACAAGTACGACCAGCTGGATATGGAGTATCCCATTACCGACGAGGTCAAGCTTGATGAGGAAGATCTGGACAGAATCGAAGGGTGGATCGCCAAATATGATCTGCCGGTATCCGTGATCAGGCACTAAGAGAGGACACGATGGGTATTCTGAATGAAAGACCATTGGAACTGAATCGCGTCATCGAAGAGTCGGTCCCGGGCAAGCAGGTGACGATCGCACACGTCATCGCTGCTCCGGTAACGGATATCTACGAGCGTCTCGGCATCGACGACATGGGAGCCATCGGCATCCTGACCCTGTCGCCCTACGAAACGGCCATCATCGCGGCGGACATCGCCACCAAGGCGGCCAACGTGGAGATCGGGTTTCTGGACAGGTTCACCGGATCCGTCGTTATCGCCGGGGATGTGCAGAGTGTGGAGACGGCCCTCCAGGCGGTCTGCGACACACTGTGCGACCTGATGGAATTCACCACCGTTCAGGTGACGAAGACATGAGACGCAAGATCATGGTGGTGGGCGCCGGCAAGTCGGGGAAAACCTCACTGGTCAATATCCTAAACGACTATGACGGGCCTTTGCGGAAGACGCAGGATATGATCTTCGGCAAGTACACCATCGACGTCCCCGGGGCTTACCTGGAGAATCCGTGGATGTACAAGCACCTCATATCCGCCGCCCAGAACAACGCGGGTCACGTTCTGATCCTGGTGGACCAGAGCGATGTTACCGAAATATATTCTCCGGGCTTTGCGAAAGTGTTCCGGTGTCCGGTGACGGGGGTCATCACCAAGGCCGACGTTCATCCGGAAAACCGGGAGACTTGCGAGAAACAGTTAAAAGCCATTGGAGTAGACCCTCCGTACTTCCCCGTCAGTCTGACGGAGAGGACGGGGATCGACGAACTGAAGGATCATTTACGCGAGTTCATGATTGAAAAGGACGAAGATCGATGAAATGGATTACTGAAGAAGATTTGAGAACGATCTATCGGGACAAGCCTTTCTCCAGCTATGAGATCGAGCCGGGCGCCAGACTGACGCCGGGTGCGAGGCAGTTCCTGCAGGATCGGCAGATCAACGTTTTCGCCGATGGTACGGCCATGCATGTGGGCGACGGAGTGGTCGCCGGCAGAACGCCGACCTCCGGAACGCCGGATCTGCTGAAGAACAAGAGACTGGCGGCCTGTCTGAAGTCGACGGATTCTCTGTTCCTGCTGACTGCATGCGAGCTCATGGACAGAGATCCGGTGATGGCTCAGGAGGTCCTCCAGCTGGGGCAGACCTTTGATGACATCAAGCGGATGGACGGAGAAGGAAAGGCCTTTGAGCCTCTGGTCTGCACGGCGTGCAGCGGGATCAACGGGGACAATTTCTCCAGCGAACTGGGGGATTGCTTCGATATCACCAGCTTCCACGTCCAGTCGGCCAAAGGCAAGGAGATCCTGCTTTTGCACAGGCTCCGGTGCGCCCTGTATGAGGTCCACGTGGTCCTCATGGAGACCCACTGCACCAACAAGGCCATTCCGGAACGGATCAACCAGATCATTAACCGACTGAACCAGATGATTTGCATAGCTTTCGGGGGGAACGGATGTCAAAGAAAAGAATAAACTTCGACTACTGCGATCAACTGGTAGATAAGTTCGAGCGAGTGATCGAAAGACCGATCAAATCAAAGAAAAAAGATCCCGTGTATTACACCGGTGTGGACCTGGGTACGGCCTGCGTGGTCGTGGCGGTCCTGGACGAAAACTTCGAACCGGTGGCGGGGGCATACAAATACGCCAGCGTGGTCAGAGACGGCATGGTCGTCGACTACGTGGGGGCCATCCACATCGTACGTGAGATGAAGGAGCAGCTGGAAGAAAAGCTGGGCGTTGAAGAACTGGTCTACGCGGCAGCGGCCATCCCGCCGGGAACAGAATCCGTCGACGGCGGCGCTGTAGCCAACGTGGTCCGGGGCGCCGGATTCGTGGTCAGCAACGTGCTGGACGAACCCACAGCGGCCAACCAGGTGCTGAAGATCAAGGACGGCGCTGTGGTGGACATCGGCGGAGGAACGACGGGGATCTCCATCTTCGAAGACGGCAAGGTCGTCCACATCGACGACGCGCCGACGGGAGGCACCCACTTCTCTCTGGTCCTGGCCGGAGCGTACAAGATGCCCTTTGAAGAAGCGGAACTGTACAAGAGAGACGAGAAAAATCACAGAGAGATCTTTCCCGTCATGGGTCCGGTCATCGACAAGGTGGCGACCATCATCCGGGGCCAGATCGAAGGCTGGAATGTGGATTCGATCTCCCTGGTCGGCGGAACGGCCTGTCTGACCGGCATCGAAGACGCGGTGGAGAAACGGCTGGGCATCCCGGTATACAAACCGAAGAATCCCATGTTCGTCACTCCGCTGGGCATCGCCCTCAGCTGCAAGCAGGAGGAACGGTACTAAGCAGAAAGGAGTGTCATGGACTTCAGGATCATCAAGACGCCGTCCAAGGGAACCATCGACATCCTGATGCACAGGAAAGGTTCCCCCGCCAGCGAGCGGCCCGAGAACATCGACGCTGTAGGGCTGGTCCAGGGGAAACTGATCGAAATGGTCGTGGCGTCGGACATCGCCGAAAAAACAGTCGGCGTTACGGTAGAGGATATTCGCGGAAGCTGTCCGCAGAATATGATCATGTTAGCGATTTTCGGAGACACCGCATCGGTGGAGGCGGCCATCAAGGCCATCCAGGACGATGCGGAGGAACGAAAGAGGAGAGGAGAGTAAGACATGCTCACAGCGAAGGTTGTCGACAACATCTGGTCAACGAGAAAGACCGATCTGCTCATGGGACGCAAGCTGATGCTTCTCGAAGTCATCGGCGGCGGATCCAACGAGGGAGAGCGTCTTGTGGCCGTTGACGATGTGGGAGCCGGAGTCGGTGAGCGGGTGCTCGTCGCTCTGGGATCTTCAGCGAGAAGGATGGTCGGGGACGACATGATCCCGACGGATGCCGCTATCGTCGGCATCATCGATGAAGATTGTGAGTTTTGATCCGAACAGAAAGTATTGATTAGGAGAGGAAAAGATGAGTTTGCTTGATCAGGTTAGAGACGCGGGGATCATCGGTGCAGGAGGCGCAGGCTTCCCGACCCACGTCAAACTGAATGCCGAGGCGGAGTACATCCTCCTCAACGGCGCAGAGTGCGAACCCCTCCTGCGGGTCGATCAGCAGATCATGGCCATGTATCCGGAGGAGATCATTCGCGGCTTTGAAATGGCCGGCCGTCAGGTAAAAGCCCAGAAAGCCATCATCGGCATCAAGGGCAAGCACGGTGACGTCATCCAGATCCTGGAGGACACCATCGCCAGGCTCGGCTTTGGAGATTACGTCTCCATCGGCATCCTCCCGGACATCTATCCGGCAGGAGATGAGCAGGTGATGGTGTACGAGCTGACCGGAAGGACCGTTCCCGAAACAGGGATCCCGATCATGTGCGGATGCGTCGTGCTCAATGCGGAAACGGCGATGAACGTCTATCTCGCCTCCCAGGGCAAGCCGGTAACGGAGACCTGGGTGACGCTGGCGGGAGACATCCCGGAGAGAAAGACCTTCAAGGTCCCCGTGGGAACACCGGTCATGGATGTTCTCCGGCAGTCCGGGATCGATGATTTCTCCGACTACGAGATCATCGACGGCGGCCCGATGATGGGACCGCTGCTGGCGGATAGAAATGGATATATCGTGAAGAAGAACAAGGGATTCGTGATCCT
>CADBQT010000188.1 GCA_902796875.1 uncultured Eubacteriales bacterium | reverse complement strand
TGTGCAAGGGCGCCGGTGACTTGGAAGTGTCCTTCGATACCCAGATCGCCCAGTACGTTTTGGATCCGGGAAAAAACGAGTATTCCCTGACGGTCCTGTCCACCGAATACCTGAGGGAGACGGTGCCTGAGGAAAAGGATTTCCTGGCTTCTGTGGGACAGATGGACATGTTCTCAAACAGCCAGGCCCAGTACATGGACTACGGCCTTCGGTGGTGCGCGGCGGTGAAAATGATCCGTCCCGTCCAGGAGAGGATGCTGGCCGAAGCCGGCATGGAGACCGTGTTCAGGGACGTGGAGCTTCCCCTGGTCAGCGTGCTGGCCGCCATGGAAAAGGACGGCTTTACCACCAACCGGGAATTTCTCCGGGAGTTCGGCGAGACCATGTCGGAGGAGATCGACAAACTCACCGCATCCATCCACGAGATGGCCGGGGAGGACTTTAACATCAATTCTCCCGCTCAGCTGGGGGACATCCTCTTCGAGAAACTCCAGCTGCCTCACGGCAAGAAGACCAAGAGGGGATATTCCACCAGCGCGGACATCCTGGAAAAGATCCTGGATGATCATCCCATTGTGCCGGCGGTACTGGAATACCGGTCCCTGACCAAACTGAAGAGCACCTACGTGGACGGCCTGATCCCCCTCATCAACGACCGGGATGGGAAGATCCACGCCCACTTCATGCAGACGGTGGCCGCCACCGGCAGGATCAGCTGCACCGAGCCCAACCTGCAGAACATTCCCATCCGTCAGGAACTGGGAAGAAAGCTTCGGCAGGCCTTTGTGCCCGACGAGGGACACATTCTGGTGGGGGCAGACTACTCCCAGATCGAGCTTCGGGTGCTGGCCCATATGTCGGGAGACGACGCCCTGATCCGTGCCTTTGAGCAGGGGGAGGACATCCACCGGGCTACTGCCGCCAACGTGCTGGGCATCCCGGAGGATGAGATCACTCCCGAGGAGCGAAGCCGTGCAAAGGCGGTGAATTTCGGTGTCATCTACGGGATGAGCGCCTTTGGCCTTTCCAGTAACCTGAACATCACCCGCAAGGAAGCGGAGGAATACATCGACGCCTATTTCGCCAAACACGAGAAGGTGAAACAGTTCATGGACGACCAGGTGGCCTTTGCCCGGGAGAACGGGTATGTGGAGACTATGCTGGGGAGGAAACGGTACATCAAGGAGATCCGGGCCAGCCAGTTCCCCGTGCGCCAGCTGGGGGAGCGCCTGGCCATGAATTCCCCCATCCAGGGGTCGGCGGCGGACATCATCAAGATCGCCATGATCAAGGTGTACAAGGCCCTGGCGGAGCAGAACCTGAAATCCCGGCTCATCCTTCAGATCCACGACGAGTTGATCATCCACACCCTGAAAGAAGAAAAGGAGATCGTGGAAAAACTCCTGGTGGAAAACATGGAGGATGCCATTGAGATGAAGGTGCCGCTTAAAGCGGAACTGGGAGAAGGAGAGAACTGGTATGCCCTTAAATGACCGGAACTCATCGGATAGAAAAAAGCGACGTCAGTCTGATTCGGTCCGGCCCTTTGTCTTAGGTCTGACCGGCGGTATCGGCACGGGGAAGACCACGGCGGCGGTACACATCGCCTCCCGTGGATACTTTCATGTGGACGCCGACGCCATCAGCCGGGATCTGACCCGAGACGGCAGTCCGGTGGTGGCGGAGCTGGACCGGATCTTCGGCCCGGAAGGCCGGTGGGGAGATCCGAAGACTCCTGTGGTGGATGAGGAAGGCAGCCTCATCCGCAAAAACCTGGCGGCTCTGGTCTTTTCCGACCCGGAGAAAAAGGCGGCCCTGGATGAGTTCATGTTCGCCAGGATCGGAGAGATCATCTGTGATCGGATCGGCGAGGCGGAGGGCCCTGTTCTGCTGGATGCGCCTCTTCTTTTCGAAGCGGGCCTGGAAGGGCTCTGCCATCGGGTGATCCTGCTGACCTGTCCACTCGATGTCCGGATCGCCCGGGTGATGGAGCGGGACGAGGTCACCGAGGAAGAGGTGATGGCCCGGATCCGAAGCCAGCTGCCCGACGATGAGAAGGCCAAACTGGCGGACGTTACCGTGGACAATTCCGGAACTTTGGCGGATCTTAGGGAAGGTCTTGACCGGGCTCTGGAGGAGATCGACCCCGGGACAAATTGAAGTTGACAAAGGGGAGGGAACATACTACAATAAGTGAGTGTCTGAAATGACACGGTACGTGCGGCCTTGGCGGAATTGGCAGAC
>CADBQT010000187.1 GCA_902796875.1 uncultured Eubacteriales bacterium | reverse complement strand
GGCCGTTCCTTCGCCGTCACTCCCGGTCTTTCGCCTTCCGCCGGCGGCTCATCCGCCAAAGGATGTAGAGGAGAAGGATCAGCAGCAACGCTCCCGCCGACGGCAGGAGCCAGGCCGGAAGCCTGTCCAGGAATCCCCGGAAGCCGCCCCGCTGACTGGCCGCGCCCTTTTTCTCTCTTTCCATTGCCGCCCTGATCTCGGCTTCACTCATGGGCACGAGTCTGCCGAAAAGGATCACCCGTCCGAAGGAGACGGCGTCCTCACAGGTGGAGAGAGCGATGATCCGATCGCCTTCTCCGGCAATTCCGTCCCGGTACTGTACCGAGACATTCCTGATGTGATCCAGAAATCCAGGCAGGTCCGCCGGCTTTATGCCCGACGGCGCACCGAAGATCAATGGATCGTTCCCCGCCGCTTCCGCGACGGCAAAAACCTCTATCCTGTCCGCTCTCGCCGGTGCTTCCGTCCTGTACCACAGGGTTCCGGTCCGGTGCTTCCCGAAGTAGGAAGCATCCCTGTATTCCAGAATATCGGCGAACATGGCGCCGCCCTCGATGTGGTGTCCGTAGAGCAGACTGTAGGTATCGCTGAAATCTCTTTTGTTGTCCGAGCTGAGGAAGATGGATCCTGCAAGAGAAAACTCTCCCATCACGCTCTTGTTCAGGTATTCCCTGTCCTCTTCACCCTGGACGACCGGGTAATCGATATGGGTCCCGTCCATGGTGAGCCAGGAGGTAACGTCCGGATTGAGCTTCATCAGCTCTTCCAGGGTGGGACGCTCTCCGTCAGGTCTGTACTGGGCCAGCTCGTCCGGCAGGAAGGATCCGTTCTGGAGGGAGTGGGTGTACCAGATGCCGTATCCGGCATACAGGAGCAGCAGGAGAAACAGGATCAGGGCGATGGCATTGACCACCCTGTCTCCGGCTTTGACCAGTCGCGCCGCGAGACTCCTCTCTTCCCTTTCCAACTTACTCTTCCTTTCTCCGCCGTGTGATGATCACGGTCCCTACGCCGATGCAAAGGATCATCAGCACGGTTACCGGCACCATGACGAGAGGATCTCCCGTCTCCACGGCCCGTCTGAATCTCTCCCCGGGTCCAGCCTTGTACATGTTATCGAATACGCAGTACTCACCCGCTATCGGTTCTCTGCCATTCTTCAGGATCTGGCGGGTGCATTCCAGCTTTTCCGAAGCGCCGTTTCGGGTCACCGTATAGGTCACCTGATACACCGCATCGTCGTAGGAATAGCCCGGGACTCTGCCCTTCTCTTCCCGCACCTGATACTCGTACACGCCTTCCTCCGTGAAGAGGATCGCTCCGATCTCTACCTCGCCCTCACCGGTCACGGTCACCTCCACCGGTCCATCTCCATAGCCTTCCGGCATGGGGTTATTCTCCAGTCCGGCGGTGTTGCTGATCGGTTCCATGATGAAGACGAAGTCCTCGTCGGTCTCAGGCTCTTTCCCTGTGATCACTTTTTTGATCCTGACCGGAGGATCTCCCTTGACCCCGTACGTATCCTTGTAGCTGTTGACAAAGACCAGGGGATCGGGCTTGTCTGAAGGGTCCTCTTTATTGATCACCTTCTGTTCAACGGAACCATCGGCATTGACCATGACATAGCAGGTGTACTCCCTGGTGTCATAGGTCACATCCCGGGTCTTGCCCGGGATCTGGCGAATGGTGTACTCGTAGATCCCCACCGTCATATCCCCCAGATCGAAACTGGTCTCTCCCGTTTTTTTCTGGACAGAGAGGGTGACCTCTTCCTTCAGGGGTTGGTCAAGTCCGTCTCCGCTCATCTCCACGGTAAAGGTTTCGATGGGCATCCCAAGCCCCTCGAAGCAGACTTTCACAGGCACGGCAACCGACGCCGGAGCCTGATCTGCCGCAAAGGCCGGGGAGACCCCGGATATGGCAAAACAGAGGGCCAGCGCCAGCGCCGCCAGAAGACCTGTGGTCCTTTTGTGTCTGCTTCGATGGGATATATGATTCATGGCTGAACTTTAAGTTTGGGATCCGATCCTTACAGATCCTCGTCCTCGATCACTCTTCTTCTTCTGCTGATGAAGATCGCGGCTGCGATAAGGGCAATCAATACGGCCAGGATATAGGGCCAGTTATTGATGAAGATACCCGT
>CADBQT010000186.1 GCA_902796875.1 uncultured Eubacteriales bacterium | reverse complement strand
GCCGATGATGTGAACCGGATGATCCCCGAATTCAACGAGATCATTCCCGAAAACCCGAACAAGGGATACAACATCTACGATATCATCACCGGGATCGCCGATGACGGCAGGTACTTCGATGTCATGCCCATGTACGCGAAGAACATCGTGACTTGCTTCATCCGTATGGGCGGAAACACGGTGGGCGTCATCGCCAACCAGCCTGCGGTCGGTGCCGGATGTCTGGATATCGACGCATCCGACAAGGCGGCCAGATTCATCCGCCGCTGCGATGCATTCAACATTCCTCTCCTGACCATCGAAGACGTTCCGGGATTCCTGCCGGGAACCAATCAGGAGTACGGCGGCATCATCCGCCACGGAGCCAAGATCCTGTACGCCTACTGCGAGGCCACGGTGCCCAAGGTCACCATGATCCTGCGTAAGGCATACGGCGGCGCTTATATCGGAATGTGCAACAAGGAACTGGGCGCGGACATGGTCCTGGCCTGGCCGTCGGCACAGATCGCCGTCATGGGCGCATCCGGCGCAGTGAACATCATCTCCTCCGTCAAGAAGGAGATCAAGGAAGCCGACGATCCGGAGAAGGTGAGAGCCGAGCGGATCGCCGAATACGAAGAACAGTTCAATAATCCGTACTATGCGGCGAGCCTGGGCTATGTAGACGATGTCATCGAGCCGGCCACCGCGCGGCAGAGGATCATCAGCGCCTTCGATATGCTGGCGACCAAGAAGGAGACCCTGCCGTCCAAGAAGCACGGAAATATTCCGCTGTAGGAGGTAAGGTGAATGAACGGACAAGAGAGTTTAATGGATCTGTTCAGAGATCCGGAAACCATACACAGCCTGTCCTTCGGGGAGAAGATGCTGGGCTCGACCATCACCATGATCATGGGCCTGGGGATCACGTTCACCGTACTGATCCTCATCTGGATCTTCATCGCCATCATGGGCAGAGCCATGGGCGCGACCCGGAAGAAACCGGCGGCCGAGGCGGCAGCGCCCGCAGCGGCGGCGGCAGAGACCAAGGCGGCTCCTGCTGGGGAAGCGTCGGATGACAGTCTGATCGCCGTGATCGCCGCGGCCATCGCCGCCGCAGAAGGCGGAAGCGCGGACAATCTGGTGGTGCGCAGGATCACCCGCCTGTCCGGGGATATGACCCCATGGGCAAGCGCCGCCAACAGCGATCGGATGGATACCAGGAAGATGTAATCGAAGGGATAACCCGTAGGAAAGGATGCACGAGAATGAAAAAGTATAACATCACAGTCAATGGAACCACATATGCAGTAGAAGTCGAAGAAGCGGGCGGAGCACCCTCCGCAGCGCCGGCAGCACCGGCAGCAGCACCTGCTCCCGCAGCAGCCCCCGCAGCACCGGCAGCAGCTCCCGCAGCTCCGGCAGCGGCACCCGCTCCCGCAGCAGCAGCCGGCGGAGCCGGCGCCATCACCGCTCCCATGCCGGGAACGGTCCTGGATGTGAAAGTGGCAGAGGGCGCGGCCGTTACGGCCGGTCAGGTCGTCCTGATCCTGGAAGCCATGAAGATGGAGAACGAGATCACCGCTCCGGCAGACGGCACGGTGGCATCCATTCCGGTGGCCAAGGGCGCATCCGTCAACTCCGGCGATACGCTGATGACCTTCAAGTAAACATCTTGCCAACAGGCGAGGATATGATACAATAGGGGCGGCTTTTTCAGCCGCCCTTTTCACGAAACCGAAGATGGGGCTTTCTGACTGGCGGACCAGCAGAAAAGCCCGGGGAGGTAAGCATGCTACTGGCTTTTGACGTAGGAAACACAAACATCGTACTGGGTGTCTTTCGGGACGGGAAACTGGTCACCAACTGGAGACTGGAAACCGACATCCGCAAGAGCGCCGACGAGTACGGCATGATCATCAATCAGCTGTTTCAGTATCAGGAGCTGGATCCGGAGGACGTGAGCGATGTGATCATTGCCACCGTCGTACCGTCGATCCTGTACACGCTCCAACATCTTTCCATCAAGTATTTCCGCCGGAAGGCCATCGTCATCGGACCGGGGATCAAGACCGGCCTGGTGATCAAATACGACAACCCCAAGCAGGTGGGCGCTGACCGGATCGTCAACGCGGCGGCGGCAATCGAGAAATATGGTGGGCCCTTGATCATCATCGATCTGGGCACCGCAACCACCTTCTGCGCCGTCACGGAGAACGCCGAGTACCTGGGCGGGACCATCGCCCCGGGTCTGAAGATCTCCTCCGACGCCCTGTTCGAGAAGACCGCCAAACTCCCCCGAGTCGATCTGGAGGCTCCAGGCTCCGTGATCTGCAAAAGCACCAACAGCAGCATGCAGTCCGGCCTGGTCTACGGTCACATGGGGATGGTGGACTACATCGTCCGCCGGATGAAGGAAGAACTGAAGGCCTGCACCGAGTCCGGCAAGGAACCGGTGGTGATCGCCACCGGCGGTCTGGCCAGCCTCATCGACAGCGGGATCGACTGCATCGACTATGTGGATAAGATGCTCACCCTGGAGGGACTGGAGATCCTCTATCGGAAGAACAAGAGCAAGCGCCGGCCCTTGTCCACGGAAGACGTCCGCAAACAGGTGGCGGATTATGAAGAAAGCGAACTTAAATATCGGTAACGTCAGTCTGGAATATCCCTTTGTTCTGGCCCCCCTGGCGGGGATCACGGACAAAGCCATGCGAAGCCTCTGCTGGGAAGCCGGGGCTTCTTTGACGTATACGGAGATGGTCAGCGGCAAGGGCCTTTGGTACGGGGACCGGAAGACGGCCAGGCTCCTGGAGATCGGGGAAGAGGAAGGGCCGGTGGCCTATCAGCTCTTTGGCAGCGAGCCGAAGATCATGGCCCACGCGGTGAGCATCCTCTCCGGGAAGGAAAGCTGGCCCGGTTACGTCAACGACCGGCGCCCCGTTCTCTTCGACCTGAACGCCGGATGTCCCGTCCCCAAGATCGTCAAGAACGGAGAGGGCTCGGCCCTTTTGAAGGATCTGGATCTTCTCTTCGACGTGACGGAGGCCATGGTGAAGGCGGCGTCCTGTCCGGTGACAGTGAAGATCCGCAGAGGCTTCGGCCGGGATGAGGACTGCGCCGTGGAGGCGGCCCGGGCGGCGGAGGCTGCGGGAGCGGCTGCCGTGACGGTCCACGGCCGGACCAGGGAACAGTACTACGAAGGTCAGGCGGACTGGGACGCCATCGGGAGAGTCAAGGCAGCCCTTCGGATCCCGGTGATCGGAAACGGGGATGTCCTTTGCGGCCGGGATGCCTTGGATATGATGGAGCAGACCGGATGCGACGGGGTGATGATCGCCCGGGGCGCTCTGGGTAACCCCTGGATCTTTCGGGAGGCCAGAGCCCTGTGGAGGGGCGAGCCTTTGCCAGAACCTCCCGGAAGAGAGGAGCGGATCGGGATGCTCATTCGCCATATCGATCTGGTCAGCGAAGATAAAGGGGAAGACACCGCCGTCCGGGAGATGCGAAAGCACGTGGGATGGTACATAAAAGGAATGCCGGGAGCCGCAGGGCTTCGCCGGCAGATCAATACGATCACGGACGTGGATGAGATGAAGCGGGTGATCCGGGGGATCCTGAAATGATCATGAAATGATCAGCGGGATCCTTTTTTCTTGAGATAGGC
This sequence comes from uncultured Eubacteriales bacterium, assembly GCA_902796875.1. Taxonomy (GTDB): domain Bacteria; phylum Bacillota; class Clostridia; order Peptostreptococcales; family Anaerovoracaceae; genus Lentihominibacter. Next base: position 2,863 of record CADBQT010000186.1, on the reverse strand, counting down.
GATCAGATCCCGGTAGCTCTCCTCGTAGTCGAAGAAGCGGAAGTCCCGCCGGAACTTCCGGTGGACCATGCGGGCGGTCTTCAGGGTATAGTAGTCCCGCCAGTCCGGCTTGTTGGTCACGTTGTACCGGGGAAGGGGATCGAAGTCATACTTTTCCCGGATGGGCTCATACTCTTCCGCCATGTTTTCATAGGATCCGATGAAGTCCACTCTGGGGGTCCCGTCCTTCTGGTATACATACAGGGACTGAGGCGCGAAGTGACGATCCATCAGCCGGGGCGGGATGTGAACGATCCTGTGGATGAAATCCTCGAAACCCCGGTCTTCCGCCAGATAGCCGTCCAGATAGTCGTCGAAATCCAGATGATCTTTCTTATAGACATCCTTGTCCACATGGTATTTGCTCTCGTAGCAGGAGACCAGTCGATCGAAGGGATTGCGCACGAAGGTGAAGCGGAACAGATCGGAATCCTCCAGGCCGCGCCGATAATAATCCGGTCGGGCGTCGGTGTGATGGATGGAGTAATCGTCGGGGACATCTTCCTTCAGCATGGACACTTTCACGGAGGAGCAGGCGTTCTTGGAGATCTCAAGGTAAGCCGCCCCGCATCCGGGAGGGGAAAAGTACAGGGGAAACATGAGATTGGGATCCAGATGCCAGAGATGGCCGCTCCGGATGTAATCCGTGGAGTTGGCGAGGGCGTCTTTTTTCATCAGAAAACCATAAAAGCGCAGGGTGCGCCAACCCATTCTGCCCTGTTGGATCAATCCTCGTTTTTCCCTACGATTAGCCAAAAGCCCCTCCTCCTAAGACAGACAGGAAATCAGATTCCAGATGTTCAGCGATATGATCAGAATGCCTACGGCGGCCATCAGAGGCCGGGTGGGCAGTTTGGTGCAAAGGTATGCGGCCAGAGGGGCGGCGATCACGCCGCCGATGATCATGGCCAGGATGATGCCGCTGTAGGACATGAAGTCCTGGATCAGCACCACGAAGGTGGTGGTCTCCGCCACGGTCACCAGGAACTCGGCGGTATTTACCGTGCCGATGCTCTTTTTCACGTCGTCGCCGGCCGCCGTCATGGTGGAGGTGACGATGGGACCCCAGCCTCCGCCGCCTGCAGCGTCGAAGAATCCGCCGGCGAATCCGAGGGGATAGATGATCCGATCCAGATTGATCTTCCGGCCTCCCTGACGGATGGCCTTGATCAGGATGATGATCCCCATGATGATCAGGTAGATGTCGATGAAAGGCTCAAGCTTGTCCCCCGTTCCCGACAGGAACCAGGCGCCGATGATCCCCCCCAGTATGCCGGGGATGACCAGCTGCTTCAGCCGGTTGAAGTCGACGTTTTTCAGCTTCCAGTGGGAGATGCCCGAGACCAGGGTGGTGGGCACCTCAGAGGCGTGGACCACCGCGCTGGCCAGAGCCGAAGGGAGTCCCGCCACGGTCTTGAGGAAGGTCCGGCTGGACACGCCGTAGGCCATGCCCAGTGTTCCGTCGATCATCTGGGCGAGAAAGCCGATGACGATGAACATGATGAACCTGCTGCTATCCATGCTGTTTCTCCTTTCGGTTTTCCAGGGCTTCCACCAGGCGGCGGGCCGCCTCCTCGATGGAACAGGTGCTGGTATCGATGGTAAAATCCGCATCGTCCGGTTCTTCATAGGGACTGCTGATCCCGGTGAATTCTTCGATCTCTCCGTTTCTCGCTTTGGAATAAAGCCCCTTCACGTCCCGCTCCTCGCAGACCTCCAGAGGAGTGTTCACGTGGACTTCGAAGAAGGCGTCTTCTCCGATGATGGCCTTTGCCTTTGCCCGGTCGATGATGTAGGGGGAGATGAAGGCGGTGAGCACGATGAGGCCGGCGTCGTTCATGAGCCGGGCCACCTCGGCGATCCGGCGGATGTTCTCTCCCCGGTCCTCGCCGGAAAAGCTCAGGTCGCTGTTCAGCCCCATACGCACGTTGTCTCCGTCCAGGATCATGGTGTGCCGGCCCATGGCGTGGAGAAGTCCTTCGGCGGCGTTGGCCAGAGAGGATTTCCCCGAACCGGAGAGGCCGGTCATCCAGACGGTCACCGGCTTCTGCCCCAGGCTCCCCGACCGGTCCTGCCTGGTAAGGTCGCTCTTCTGCCAGGTCAGGTTCAGTCCCCGGGAGGGGATGTATTCCACCACGCCGCATGCGGACGTCTGGAGGCTGACCCGGTTGATCAGCAGGAAACGGCCCATCTCCGGCAGCTCGTCGAACAGGCTGCAGGCCAGCTTTCGGGAAGCCTTGAGCACGACACGGGCGATCTGGTTCTTTGTGATCTCCGAGACCTCCGTCTGCTCTCCCGTGGCCGGATCCTCCAGATAGCGGATCTCCGACACGCTGACCGGGACGGTGTGGGTGCCAAGTTTCAGATAGTAAAGCTGGGTGAGGGACAGGGGTTCGTCCTCCATCCAGACGATCTTTCTTTCAAAGGTGTCCGTCAGCCGCAGGGGACCGCCGCCGGCGAGCACATCCCCCCGGGCGATGTCGATCTCCCGGTCCAGGGTGATGCTGACCGGATCTCCCGCAAAGGCAGAGGCCGCTTCTTCCCCCGCTCTCAGGATGGACCGGACCTGGGCGGATTCCCGGCTCTGTACGGAATAGACCATGTCTCCGCAGGAGACGGTGCCGGAAGCGATCTGGCCTTCATAGCCCCGGTAATCCCCGTCCGGCCGGCAGACCCGCTGAACGGGAAGGACGAAAGCCTCGTCCTCACCTGTCCGGGAGACATCGGCCTCGTGAAGGCGGGCCAGAAGGGTCGGTCCATCGTACCAGTCCATGGCAGAGGAGGGGTCGACCACATTGTCTCCTCTGGCTGCGGAAACGGGAAT
>CADBQT010000185.1 GCA_902796875.1 uncultured Eubacteriales bacterium | reverse complement strand
GGCTTTTCCGCCGTTTGGGTCTTGACCGGATTGATGGGCTGGGGGCAGTCGATGGTCAGTTCCACCTCCCGGATCCCCTGGATGCTCTTCACCAGATGACGGCGGAACATCTCGATGTCGGCGGCGGACAGAAGAATATTGGTAGAAATTTCCAAAGAAAGGACCCGCTTGTCCCGGGACATGCTGGCGCTGTTGATGCTGGCCTTAAGATCTTCCGGCCCACAGCTGTCGTATCGGTCAAAATCTATCGATTGTCTCAGAATGTCGATCATACTGTCTGTTCTATCCAACGGAGGATCTCCCCGGGGATCTCCTCCTCCTCTACCTGTTTGATGATCTCGCCTCCGGCGAAGATCACGCCTTTGCCTTTGCCGCAGGCTACGCCCAGATCCGCTTCCTTGGCTTCTCCCGGACCGTTGACGACGCACCCCATCACGGCGATCTTCAGATGCTTCTTCTCCCCGTCACCGGACTCTTCCATCCGCCGGCGCACGGGGGCCAGACTGGCCTCGATCCGGGCGATGATCCCTTCAAGGTCCACCTGGGTCCGCCCGCAGGTTGGGCAGGATACGATCTCGATGCCCTCCTTTCGAATGTCCAGGGCGGCCAGAAGCTCTCTGGCCATGAGGACTTCCTCCACGGGATCCGCGGTCAGAGACACCCGCATGGTGTCGCCGATGTCCTCCAAAAGCAATGCGCCGATCCCGGCTGCCGACTTGATCCTTCCTCTGGCCGGCGTTCCCGCTTCGGTGACGCCGATGTGGAGCGGATAACCGGTCTTCTCGCTGACGATCCGGTAGGCCTCCGTGTTCATCCGCACGTTGGAAGATTTCAGGGAGATGACGATATCTTCGAAATCCATCCTCTCCAGGATGGCCGCGTTGTTCATGGCGCTTTCCGCAAGGCCTTCCGCCGTCACGCCCCCGTCCCGCTCCAGGATGGGTTTTTCCAGGGATCCGGAATTCACGCCTACCCGGATAGGGATGTGGTTTTTCCTGGCGGCTTCCACGACTCTGCGGACGTTCTCTTCTTCCCCGATGTTTCCCGGATTGATCCGGACCTTGTCCACCCCGGCTTCGATGGCCGCGACGGCCAACCGGTGGTCGAAATGGATATCCGCCACCATGGGGATCCGGCACTTTTTGCGGATCTCCTTTAAGGCATGGGCGGCATCCATGTCCGGCACCGCCAGACGGATGATCTCACATCCCGCCTCCTCGAGACGGCGGATCTGCTCCGTGGTGGCCTTGACATCCCCGGTGGGGGTATTGGTCATGGACTGTATGGAAATGGGCGCTCCGCCGCCGATGGGCACATCGCCGCAGAGGACCCGACGTGTTGTTTTCTTCGTCTTATGGTTCATATCCACCTCGCCGTCAGAAGATGGGCAGGATAAACTTGATCACGTCGTTGAAGGTGACGTAGACCATGAGAAGGAGGAGGAGCATGATGCCGATAAAGTGTATCTTTCCCTCCATTTCGTCCGTCACCCGTTTGCCGGTGATCTTTCGGATCAGCAGGAAGAGCAGTCTTCCCCCGTCCAGGGCCGGCAGGGGCAGCATGTTGATGATGGCCAGGTTAAGACTCAACAGGGCCGCCAGATAGATGACGTAGACCACTCCGGATTTGGCCGTCTCGTTGACCGCATAGACGATCCCTACGGGTCCGGAAAGTTCCTTGACCGAGACGTCTCCCGTAAACAGCTGCCTCAGGATATCGTACATGAGTACGGTCATATTCCAGGTGTTTCGTATTCCCCCTCCGATGGCGGCGAAAAAATTGTGCTCCATCACCGGAGATATGCCGATCATGTTCCGCTTCTGTTCTTTGTTGTATTCCAGTTCCGTGGTGAGCTCTACCTGGTCCCCGTCTCTGTCCACGGTGACCTGAGCGGTCTTTTCCTTGGTGTAGCCCAAAGATTCGATGACCTCGTCCCACTTGTCGATCTTCTCTCCGTTGACGGCGACGATGGTATCTCCCGACTGGATCCCGGCTTTCTCCGCCGGGGATCCGGCAGTGATCTGATCGATGGTGGTGGTGGCCTGCCCCATCCAGAAAGAAATGATGATGAGAAGGACCACGCAGGTCAGCAGGTTCATGAAGGAACCGGCGGCCAGGATCAGGGCCCGCTGCCACGCAGGCTTCCGGTTAAAGGCTCTCGGATCATCGGAATCCTCGTCCTCTCCCTCCATGGCGCAGTATCCGCCGATGGGAAAGACCCGGAGGGCGTAGAGGGTCTCCCCCTTCTGCTTCTTAAAGAAGGCCGGCCCCATGCCGATGGCAAACTGATTGACCTTCACCCCGCAGGCCTTTGCCACCAGAAAATGGCCCAGCTCGTGGACGAAGATCAAAAGACAAAATATCAAAATAGCGTATACGATGGTCATGTTCTGTTCCCTGTTCTGTTAGTTTCTCTCATCCCCGCGGATCCATTTTTCCGCTTCTTCCCTGGCCAGCCGATCGGCTTCCAGGATCCCTTCCAGGGTGGATCCGTCCCCGGATCGATGACTGTTCAGGATCTCCTCCAAAAGCTGCTGGATCCTGAGGAAACGGATCCGTCCCGCCAGGAAGGCCTCCGCCAAGACTTCCCCCGCGCCGTTTAAGCACACGGGATAGGTCCCTCCCCTGCGGCTTGCCTCCACCGCAAGATCCAGCGTCCGGAACACATTTCGGTCCGGCTCCTCAAAAGTCAGCCCCTCCGGATAGGCGAAGAGGTCCAACGGCTTCATGTCCCCGGTCATGGGCAGCCTTTCCGGCCAGGAAAAGGCATAGGCGATGGGGGTGCGCATGTCCGGCAGCCCCATCTGTCCCACCACCGATCCGTCCTCATACTCCACGGCGGAGTGAAGGACGCTCTGGGGGTGGACCAGGACCTGTATTTTTTCCAAAGGCACATCGAAAAGCCACCGGGCTTCGATGATCTCCAGTCCTTTGTTCAGCATAGTCGCCGAGTCCACGGTGATCTTTTTGCCCATGGACCAGTTGGGGTGAGCCAGAGCCTGCTCCAGCGTCACGTGTTCCAGTTCCTCCAGCGTGTACCCACGGAAAGGCCCGCCGGACGCGGTGAGGAGGATCCTGCGGATCCCATTCCCCTCATTTCCCTGCAGGGACTGGAAGATGGCGCTGTGTTCGCTGTCCACGGGCAGGAGCCTGACTCCCTTTTCCCGGGTGGCGTCCATCACCACCGGGCCTCCGGCCACCAGGGTTTCTTTATTCGCAAAGGCAAGGTCCTTCCCGGATCCGATAGCCGCAAGAGTAGGCTCCAACCCCCTCATCCCCATGAGGGAATTGAGGACCATGTCCGCCCCTTCCATGGAGGCGATGGTCTTCAGCCCTTCCCTGCCGCAGTAGACGTCGAGGGATGGAAACTCGGCGGCGATTGCCTTTGCATCCGACTCTTCCGCCACGGAGACCGCTTCCGGGGAAAACTCCCGGATCTGGCGCCGCAGATCATCCGTCCTCCGGGCGCAGGAAAGAGCGCAGACCCGATAACGGTCCGGATTGTGGGCGATGATGTCCAGCGCCTGGGTCCCGATGGAACCGGTGCTTCCGAGAATGGCGATGCTCTTCATCCGGCTCACCTACAGTACGTTCCACATTCCCGTGGAGCCCACCCCGATCAGGGTGAAGTAGTAACAGACCAGGGGTCCGGTGAAGAGGACGCTGTCGAAGCGGTCCAGGATCCCTCCGTGGCCCGGGATCAGGTTTCCGTAGTCTTTGATCCCCATCTTCCGCTTGAAGACGGAGGCCGTCAGGTCGCCGAACTGGGAGATGACGCCACCCAGAAGGCCGACGATGAGGCAGTGGATGAGCAGTTCTTTGGCAAAGAAGAAGCCGAAGAGGCCGCACAGGATGATGCTCCCGAGGGTCCCTCCGATGCTTCCCTCGATGGTCTTCTTCGGGCTGATCTTGGGGCACAGCTTGTGCTTGCCCAGAGCGTAGCCGGAGAAGTAGGCCATGATGTCCGTGCCGAAGGCGGTGATGACCACCAGCCAGACCAGATAATCCATGGCTCCCCAGGTGGAGATCCATGCGATGTGATAGCAGAAAAAGATGATGTAGACGATGCCCGTGATGGTCGCCAGGGCATCCTCCAGCTTCCGTTCATCGATGCGGAACAGATAGAGCAGGCTGGCCAGAACGGACAGGAACAGCCAGGCCAGATACAGGACGAAGGAGGCGTAGATCTCCTTGCCGGTCAGATACTGGTCCACAAGCCCGACGGCGTAAAGGGCGATGGATGAACAGAGGGCAATGGGAAAACTGGCGTGGATGTCCATCGCCTTGAACCCTCTGAAAAGCTCGTATACCGCCATGACGCCGATGACGAAGCATCCGGCGTACAGCACATACCCGCCGATGATGAGGATCACCAAAAGGGGGGCCATGATCAATCCTGAAAGAATTCTGGTTTTCATGCCTGATCTTATCCTTTCTTTTCCGGGGTCCGTCCCCCGTATCTGCGATTCCGGTTCTGGTAGATCTCCAGAGCTTCTTCATACCGCTCCGGAGTGAAGTCCGGCCACAGATCGTCCACAAAGACGAATTCGCTGTAGGCGCACTGCCACAGGAGGAAATTGGAGAGCCGTTCCTCTCCGCTGGTGCGGATGATCACGTCCGGATCGCCGCAGCCCGCGTGGTCCTCTCCGGTGAAAAGCCTGCGGGAGATGTCCTCGTCGGTGATGGCATCCGGATCGATCCGGCCTGCCTTTGCTTCTTCCGCCAGCTCAGCCGCCGCCCGGCGGATCTCCTCCCGTCCGCCGTAATTCAGGGCGATGTTAAACTGAAGGCCGGTATTTCCCGCCGTGTTGTTGATCGCCTTGTTCACCGCCTTCAGGGCCTTCTCCGGGAGGGCGTCCGTATCGCCCATGATCCGGATCCGGACGTTGTTTTCGGAGATCTCCCTCAGCTCGCTCTCCACGTAGGTGACCAGCAGGCCGAAGATCCCCGAGACCTCCTCGGCGGATCGTTTCCAGTTTTCCGTAGAAAAGGCGTACACCGTCAGGTGCTGGACCCCCAACTCGTGGGAACGCTTGACGATCTCTTTCATCGCCTTCATTCCCGCATTGTGGCCAGCCAGACGCGGCACGCCGTGTTTCGTCGCCCACCGACCGTTGCCGTCCATGATGATGGCAACGTGCCGGGGGATCCGTTCTTTATCCAACATGAATCAGTCCTGTTCCGCCTGACCTCAGACTTCCATGATCTCCGCTTCCTTTGCCGTCACGATATCATCGATGGCTTTGACGGCATCGTCCACCTTGCTCTGGATCTCATCCAGCATTTCCTTGCGGTCGTCCTCGGTGTAGTCGCCGGACTTCTCCAGCTTCTTGACCTTGTCGTTGGCATCCCTTCTCAGGTTCCGGACGGCAACCTTGGTTTCCTCGCCCATCTTCTTGATGGTCTTGGTCAGTTCCTTACGTCTCTCCTCCGTTACCTGGGGGATCTGGAGACGGATCACCTTGCCGTCGTTGATCGGGGTGATGCCGATGTTGGCTGCGTTGATCGCCTTCTCGATCTCCGGAATGCTCTTGGGATCGAAGGGGGTGATCATCAGGGTCCTCGGTTCCGGCACGGAAATGTTGGCCAGGGACTTGAGGGGTGTGGGCGTTCCGTAGTATTCCACGGAGACCTTGTCCACCAGAGCCGCGTTGGCCCGGCCCGCTCTCACCGTCGCCAGTTCTTCCTTCAGCAGGGATTCGCTCTTCTGGATCTTCTCTTCCAGCAGATTCATATCAAATTCACTCATCGTTCTACCTCCGAATTCTGTGAAAAAGCTATCTTCCTTTGACGAGTGTGCCGATCTTCTCTCCGCACACCGCTCTCATCACATTCCCGTCATCCGCAACGGCGAAGACGTGAATGGCGATATCGTTGTCTCTGCACAGGGCTGCCGCCGTGGCATCCATGACTTTGAGATCCTGTTCCAGCACCTCCGTGTGGGTAAGGTTATCGTACCGGACCGCATCCGGGTTGACCATGGGATCGTCGGAATAGACCGCATCGATATTCTTGGCCAGCATGATGACCTCGGCGTTGATCTCCGCTGCACGGAGAGCTGCCGTGGTGTCCGTGGAGAAGTAGGGGCTTCCCGTTCCTGCGCCGAAGATGACCACCCGGCCTTTTTCCAGGTGACGGATGGCTCTGCGCCGGACGTAGGACTCGGCGATCTCACGCATCTCGATGGCCGACTGCACTCTGGTCTGGACGTCGATGGCTTCCAAAGCGTCCTGAAGAGCCAGGGCGTTCATCACCGTAGCCAGCATGCCGATGTAATCCGCCGTGGCCCGGTCCATATTCTCGCTGGTCCTTCCTCTCCAGAAGTTCCCGCCGCCGACAACGATGGCCACTTCCACACCCGCATCGTAGACTTCCTTGATCTGGGACGCCACTTTCTTGACCGTCGGGTTATGGATGCCGAAATGCTGCTCCCCGGCCAGCGCTTCTCCGCTGACTTTCAGGAGGATCCGCTTATATTTGGGTTCCATGTTTTTCTCCTTTTCCTCAAGCGTCTGTATGGTCGCCAGAACAAGTATACCACATATAGGGCGTCAGAACAAAAATCTTTTCTCTGATTTGGCGACCCGGATCTATCGGCATGACGTCGCCGATTCTTTGACACAGCCGACCCGGATCTACCGGCGCTGCCGGCCCCGATTGATCACCGACGCGGAGTAGGCCGCTCCGAATCCGTTGTCGATATTGACCACACTGACCCCGTTGGCGCAGCTGTTCAGCATGGAAAGGAGCGCCGACAGTCCCTGAAGGTTGGCGCCGTATCCGATGCTGGTGGGAACGGCGATGACCGGCGTCTCCACCAGTCCCCCGACTACGCTGGCCAGGGCTCCTTCCATGCCGGCAATGACCACCACCACGTCCGCCTTGCGGATCTCCTCCAGCCGGTCGAAAAGCCGGTGGATCCCGGAGACTCCCACATCGTAGATCCTGGTCACATCATTTCCCAGAAGTTCCGCCGTGATGGCCGCTTCCTCGGCCACGGGGATATCCGCCGTACCGGCGCTGACCACCGCCACCGTGCCAAAGGGTTCAGCAGTTTCCTCCGCTCCCTCCGGTCCGTCGGTGGAGACTTCGATGATCCTCGCCGCCTCGTGGTACTTCGCCTCGGGGAACCGCTCCTGCACAGCCGCAAAGTCGACGGCCGTCGCCCGGGTGGCTATCACGGTCCGATTCCCTCCGGCCAGTTCACCGAAGATGTCCCGGATCTGCTCAGGGGTCTTGCCCTGGCTGTAGATGACCTCGGGGAATCCGGTCCTCAGCTGACGGTGATGGTCCACGTTGGCAAAGCCCATGCTCTTATAGGGCAGTTCCTTCAGCTGTTCCATGGCGTCGGCAGAGGTGATGTCTCCTTTGGCCACGCCGTCCAGTATGTTGCGGATATAGTTTTCGTTCATGTTCCTTTTGTTTCCTTAATCGTATTATCGATCGATCCTCCGGCTCTCGGTGACTACCGAGCCGGGTCGGATGTCGTGAGTCTCTGCGGGAAGGGCCTCCACCAGCTGGAGGTCGAAAGCCGCTGCCATGGTCATGCACTCCGGGTGCTTCTCAAGGAACCGGTCGTAGTAGCCGCCCCCGTATCCGATCCGGTTGCACTTCCCGTCGAATACGGCCCCAGGCATGATGATCAGGGTGTCCTCCCCCGGGGTCAGCACCAGGTCCGATGCCGACTCCCTTATGTGAAAGGGCCCGTCCTCCACCATCTTCTCCTCGTCGTAGGCGTTGAAGATCATCTCCTCCCCGACCACTTTGGGGATCCAGACGCCCTTGCCTGCGGTTTTCGCCGGTTCGATCAGGAGCGTCACCTCCGCTTCGTTTCGGATGGGCATGTAAAGGCAGAGGTCCTCTGCCTTTGCATATTCGGGGGACTCCAGGATCCGCCGGCAAATCAGTTCCGAATACCTGTGGACCTCATCCGGCGTCAAAGCCCGGCGTTTTTCCAGGATCCGTTTTCGTATCTCTTTCTTGGTCTCCATAAGGGTCCGGTCCTTTCCTCCGTGATTATACCCTATGGATATGCGGCAGGCAAACCCCCTCTGCCAGCGCCGAATTGTCTGAATATTCCTTTCAACTTGGCGCCAAAAACGGCAAAAGCACAGCAAGATAGTACGGAATTCGCTATTGAATCCCGTAAAGCCGTGCATTACAATAGTAACCGTAAAGCAACACTATACAAACACCTGAAGAAAAGAGGGATATTATGATGAACTTTGTGAGAAACGTTGTGAAAGATCTGGCTGTATGTGCCGACCTGATCGATCGGATCGTCGCAAAGGGACAGCTCTAAACAAATCGATAGACCATCGTTTTTTTACGGCAGCGCGCGGACGCTGCCGTTTTTTTCGTATGCGGGCCGGTTCTGGTTGTTTGTCCGTTCAACTTGCGACCAGCTCCAGTTTCCCCTTCTTTTCGTCGAAGCGGTAGATGGAATTGGAAAGGACCTCTTCCATTCTGACGGCGATCCCGTTTCCCACACGAAGCATGGAGACCAGTTTTTCCGGGTTTGTCCGCTTCGCCGGGATGACGAAGAACTCGTGGACGGAGCTGGGCAGAAGGAAGTAATCTCCGCCGATCTTTTCCGCCAGTCTGTTCATCTCTCCGGGATAGAGAATGGTGGACGCCCCGCCCCAGGCCACATCGTTGGTCAGGATGAACATGGAGTCTCCCCCGTCGATCCGGTCCACCGGAAACATCCTCATGGTGTTTTCCATGGCCAGTTCGTAAAGGTCCTCCTCGGATATGCCAATATCTTCCAAATGCTCGTAACTGAGCAGGAAGGAATCGATCCCATCCTCGTTCCTGCGAAAGACCACCCGGTAGATCACCGCCAGGTCCAGCCATCTTCTGTGGGGAAGCTCCTTCAGCAGTTCCTCGTTCAGTTCGGCGTTGACCAGCTGGAAGATGATCCCGTCGGTGAGATCCCGGATATCCCCCTTCAGTTCATCGGGAATGTATCTGCCGCTGCAGGTCATGAACACATAGGCCACCTCCGAAAGGACCCGGTTCAGATCCTCATCCACCGCAAAGTCAACGTAAATATCGTCCAGATACAGTGTGGGAATGGCCTTCTGATCATCCGGATCGTCCGGCTCCATGCAAAAGGCGTCCTTGGCCCCATTCACCTTGTTGACCCGATGGATCTTCGGGTGGGTATTTCGAAACTCTTCCGGAAGATAATCCCCGATCCGCTGGGTGACTACAGTCTTAAACAGTTCATAATCCATCATATCCAATCCCTCCCTTTTGTTAATTGGAAATTATTTACATCTCGAGTTTATCACCGAGTCCGCGATTTGTCAATATTTTCCTTTTCTTGTAATATACGGTGACTTAGTCGGCTATTCATAAGGGATATGGGTATCTGTGCGGGCGATTGACAGGGGCTCCCTCCTCCTATGCCACGGGTCCAATGCTAAAACTCTCAATGTCATTTTGGTAAAAAAATGTTGCCGCACCAACAAAAAACCGGCTTTCAGCCAGGCAAAAATGACTATTATCGTTTCCTACAGAGATATTAGCATTCTGCCCATCATGCCGTGCCGGTAGTGTGACCATAATGAGCCCTCTGCTTGTAACTCAGAACTG
>CADBQT010000184.1 GCA_902796875.1 uncultured Eubacteriales bacterium | reverse complement strand
TAGAGAACGATGTAAATTATGTTGTAAACATTATAATTCTTTTTCCCGGCAAAGACAAGGGGATGATTGGCAAAGAATCCCTAAAAATACAGGAAATTTTGTTCCTTTCATCGGAAATTTTTTGCCTGATCCCTGGCCCATCCCAGGCTCCGTTCCACCGCCCGGTGCCATCCGGACATAAGGGCCCTTCTCCGATCGTCGGTCATGGTGGGCTCGAAAGTCCGGTCCAGCTGCCATCCACTGAGGATGTCCTGCTGGTCCTTCCAGTAGCCGGTGGCCAGGCCGGCCAGGTAGGCCGCCCCCAGGGATGTGGTCTCGATGCAGACGGGGCGGTGCACCTCCTGCCCCATTATGTCCGCCAGGAACTGGAGAAGGAAATTATCCCGGGATGCTCCCCCGTCCACCTTGAAGCGGCGAATGGGTTCACCCATTTCCCGGGCCATGGCGTCGGCCAGATCGCAGCTCTGATAGGCCATGGCTTCCACCGCAGCCCGGACGATGTGGTTTCTGTTCACTCCCCGGGTCAGACCCACGATGGTCCCTCTGGCATAAGGGTCCCACCAGGGAGCACCCAGACCGGTGAAGGCCGGGACCAGATATGCTCCCGCCGTATCCTCCACGGAAAGGCAGATCTCCTCGGATTCTGAAGCGGAACGGATCAGACCCATTTCATCCCGAAGCCACTGGATGGCCGCGCCGGAAATGAAGACAGGGCCTTCCAGGGCATAGGTGACTTTGCCGTCCAGGCCCCATCCGATGGTGGTCAGAAGCCCCTGTTCGGAAAAAACGGGTTCGTTTCCCGTGTTGACCAGGAGGAACCCTCCGGTCCCGAAGGTGTTTTTGGCCTCTCCCGGTGTGAAGCAGACCTGGCCAAAGAGGGCCGCCTGCTGATCTCCCGCGGCGCCGGAGATGGGAATGGCCGCCCCGAAGATCTCGGGAAGGGTCTCTCCATAGACTTTACTGGATTCCACCGGTTCAGGGAGCATGCAGACAGGGATATCCAGTACCCGAAGGATATCCTTATCCCAGCAAAGATCCCGGATATTGAACATCATGGTCCTGGAGGCGTTGGAATAGTCCGTCACGTGGACTTTGCCTCCCGTAAGCTTCCAGATCAGCCAGGTGTCGATGGTCCCAAAGAGCAGATCTCCCGATTCCGCCCTTTCTCTGGCTCCCTCTACGTTGTCCAGGATCCAGACCAGTTTGGATGCGGAAAAGTAGGGATCGATGGAAAGGCCCGTCTTGGCTTTCCAGTCGGCTTCCGACACCCGCTCTTTGAGGCGGTCGCAGAAACCGGCGGTCCTCCGGCACTGCCAGACGATGGCGTTATAGATGGGAACACCGGTATTCCGGTCCCACACGATGGTGGTTTCCCGCTGATTGGTGATGCCGATGCCGGCGATATGGGAGGCGGTGAGACCTGCGTCCTCCAGAGCTTTGCGGGCGGTGGCCAGCTGGGTCTCCCAGATCTCCATGGGATCGTGTTCCACCCATCCTTCCTCAGGATAGATCTGATGAAACTCCTGCTGGCCGGATCCCACCGGTTTTCCCTGATGGTCGTAGATGATGCAACGGGAACTGGTGGTTCCCTGATCGAGCGACATAATATACTTATTGTCCATAGTCGCACCTCCGTGAATCCGGCTGCAGTTATCGAGATATATTACACAAATTCCGCCATGATCCGGTTGGATACGTCCATTCCCGCCTCCGTCAGGTAGAGCTGATCGTCGTAGAGATTGATCATGCCTTTGTGCCGGCGGAGGATGGCCGGATCGTAAACGGTAAACAGATCCACGCCGAAACGATCCCGGAATTCCTTGAGATTGACGCCCTCTGCCTTTCGAAGACCGGTGAAGACGTAGATGCCCATCTCTTCCCTCTCCGTGTACTTTTCGATGGAATCCTCGTCCACGGGGGGCTTGTTTTCCTTGATGGCCTTGATGTATCGGCTCATTTTCTCGTGATTCTTGAACCGCTGACCCCGGAAGAAGGAACTTGCCCCCAGGCCCAGGCCCAGATATTCCTGGTAGGACCAGTATTTGGTGTTGTGGCGGCTCTCATATCCGGGGAGGGCCGCATTGGAGATCTCATAGTGATGATATCCCGCTCCCTTGAGCAGGGTCACGGCGTCGTGGTACATTTCCCGGTCCACGATCTCCGGGACAGCATTCAGGGACTCCTCGTCATATACTCTGCGGTAAAGATCCGTCCCCTTTTCCAGCTGGAGACTGTAGAGGGAGATGTGCTCCGGCTGGAGGAATATCCCCTGGCGGACCGTGTCGATCCAGTTTTTCAGGGTCTGGGTGGGAACACCGAAGATCAGATCGATGTTGATGTTGTCGAATCCGGCCTTGCGGGCGGTCTGGATCATGTTGAAGGCTTCATTTTTGTCGTGAAGACGGCCCAGGATCCGCAGGGTCCGGTTGTCGAAGGACTGAACGCCGATGCTGAGTCGGTTGATGCCGCATTCCCGGTACATCTCCAGCTTTTCCCGGGTAAGGGATGCCGGATTGACCTCTACGGTGATCTCCGCCCCCTCCTCCACGTGGAAATTGTCCCGGACTTCCCGCATGAGAAGCTGGAAGGACTCGATGGGCATAAGGCTTGGGGTGCCTCCTCCGATGAACACGCTGTCCACCGAATACCCTTCCACGTCCTGCCTTCTGGTCCGCATCTCCACGGCCAGGGCCCGGGCGTATTCCTTCAGAAGCTGGTCGTTCTGACAGGCAAAGGACAGGAAATCACAGTATGAGCATTTCCCCCGACAGAATGGTACATGGACGTAAAGTCCCAGATCATTTGTTGTCGTCATACTTCAACACCGCGGTAAACGCCTCCTGGGGCACCTCTACCGTGCCGAACTGGCGCATCCGCTTCTTCCCTTCTTTCTGTTTTTCCAACAGTTTTTTCTTTCTCGAAATATCGCCGCCGTAGCACTTGGCGATAACATCCTTTCGATAGGCCCGCACCGTCTCTCTGGCGATGATCTTCTGTCCGATGGAGGCCTGGATGGGCACTTCGAACTGGTGCATGGGGATGACTTCCTTGAGTTTGGCGCAGACGAATCTGCCCCGGCTGTAGGCCTTGGACTCGTGGACGATCATGGAGAAGGCGTCCACCAGGTCCTTGTTCAGCAGGATGTCCATCTTCACCACCTTGGAGGGCTCGTACCGGGAGAATTCATAGTCCAGGGAGCCGTAGCCTCTGGTCTTTGACTTCAGAGCGTCGAAGAAGTCGTAGATGACTTCGTTCAAAGGCATATCGTAGTGGAGATTGACCCTGTTTTCGGTGATGTACTCCATGTTCAGGAGCTTGCCCCTTCTCTCCTGGCAGATCTCCATAATGCTGCCCACATAGTCCTTGGGCACCATGATATCCGCCTTGACCATCGGTTCTTCGATGTGATCGATCATCACCGGATCCGGCAGATTGGAGGGGTTCTGGACCATCTTCACCGACCCGTCGGTGAGGACGACCTTGTAGATGACGCTGGGCGAAGTGGTGATCACCGCCAGATCGAACTCTCTTTCCAGCCTTTCCACGATGATCTCCATATGCAGGAGCCCCAAAAATCCGCAGCGGAAGCCGAAGCCCAGGGCGGTGGACGTTTCCGGTTCGAAATGGAAGGCCGCATCGTTGACCTGAAGCTTCTCCAGGGCGTCCTTGACGTTTTCGTATTTCTCTCCCTCCGCGGGGTAGATCCCGCAGTAGACCATGGACTGGACCTTCTTGTATCCGGGCAGAGGCTCGTCGGCAGGATCGGAGGCCAACGTGATGGTGTCGCCCACCCGGGCGTCGGCCACCTGTTTGATGCTGGCGCAGATGTAGCCTACCTCCCCCGCTCTCAGCCGGTCGCATTCCACGGGGCCGGGGCTGTACATGCCCACTTCCGTCACCTCGTAGTTCTTTCCCGAGTTCATGAGACGGATCATATCCCCCTTTGTCACTGCCCCGTCGAAGATCCGGGAATAGATGACCACGCCCTTATAGTTGTCATAATAGGAATCGAAGATCAGCGCCTTCAGACGGTCCTTTTCGTCTCCCTTGGGGGCCGGGATCTTCTTCACGATCTCCTCCAAAAGTTCCTCTATGCCGGTCCCCTCCTTGGCGGAAACCATGGGCGCATCTTCTGCTTCCACTCCGATCACTTCCTCGATCTCGGCTTTGACCTCATCCGGCCGGGCGGAGGGCAGATCGATCTTGTTCAGGACCGGCATGATCTCCAGATCCTCATCCATGGCCAGATAGACATTGGCCAGAGTCTGGGCCTCTACCCCCTGGGTGGCATCCACCACGAGAACGGCCCCCTCGCAGGCGGCCAGACTTCTGGATACCTCATAGGTAAAGTCCACGTGTCCCGGGGTGTCGATCAGATTGAACACATAGTCGTTGCCATCCTTGGAATGGAACAGCAGACGGGTAGTCTGCAGTTTGATGGTGATCCCCCGCTCCCGTTCCAGATCCATATTGTCCAGAAACTGTTCCCTCATTTCCCGCTGGCTGACCAGCCCGGTCTTCTCGATGATCCGGTCCGCCAGGGTGGACTTGCCGTGGTCGATATGGGCGATGATACTGAAGTTTCGAATATATTCTTGATAATCGTTCATGGATTGCCGTTTATTCTCCTCTCTGCTGACCCATTCATTTTACTTGAAAAACCGCAGTTATTCAATATTTTCCTTGCATATTCGCCTACGTTCATATATACTGTTGATTGCGAATTTACGCCGCAGAAATCCTTTTGCGGCGGGCTATCGATAGAAAGTGGGGTTAATTGAATGGCTAACATTAAATCCGCAAAGAAAAGAATCCGCGTCATCGACAAGAAGACGGCCAGAAACAAGAGAGTGCGCAATCACCTGAAGGCGATCCTGAAGGCGTTTGATGCGGCTATTGCTGCTGGCGATCTGGATGCGGCGAAAACTCAGCTGGCTCTCGCAGAGAAGAAGCTGATGCAGGCTGCAGCCAAGGGAACGATCCACAAGAATGCGGCGTCCCGTAAGGTCTCCCGTCTGACGAAGAGATTCAATCAGGCAAAGGCCTGACTCACCCGTCCCCACCAGCGCATAAGTTAAATGCGCAGCAAGAGAAAAAACCGGAAGTGTCTCCCGGTTTTTTTATTTGTTTCGATATGCTTCGTTTTACGAGAACCTCGCCCTTTTAATGGGCTGGGGCTCATCTTACATGATCGCCGCCTCCAGAGCCAGTTCCATCATGTTTCGGAAGGTGGTCTGCCTTTCCTCGCTGGATGTGGCCTCCCCCGTGACGAAATGGTCGCTGATGGTCACGATGGCCAGGGCGTTGGCGCCCAGCCGGGCCGCATTCATGTACAGAGCCGCCGCTTCCATCTCCACCGCCATCACGTTCATCTCCGCCCATCTCTTCCACCAGTCTTCCCGCTGATCGTAAAACACGTCGGTGGAGACGATATTCCCCGCTTTGAAGGAGATTCCCGTATCTTCCGAAGCCTTGTCCAGCTTTTTCAGCAGGTCGAAGGATGCTCCCGGGGCGTAGTTTCCGGGAAGATCAAAGGCATTGGCAAAACTGGAGTCCGAGGATGCGGATACACCGGCCACGATATCCCGGACCTTGATGCCCTCATGGAAGGATCCGGCGGTGCCGATACGGATGAGATTCTTCACATCGTACTCGGAGATCAGTTCCCAGGAATAGATGCCGATGGAAGGCATCCCCATCCCGGTCCCCTGTACGGATATGGGCATGCCCTTATAGGTCCCGGTGTATCCCAGCATATTTCTCACCTGGTTGTAGCATACCGGGTCGTCCAGGTAGTTCTCGGCGATGAATTTCGCCCGAAGAGGATCTCCCGGCAGGAGGATGGTTTCGGCAATATCGCCCTTTTTTGCTTCGATATGTGTGCTCATTTCCGTCTCCATTCTTTCATTACAAAGTTATAGGATCTCTGCCATGATTATACCCCATCCCATCATAAATCGCGAGGAAAACTAAATGGTCACCCCGTCCTTCATCTTCTCGAAGGTCTTGTCGCCGATGCCGGAAACGTTCTTCAAATCTTCTATTGAGGAGAATCCGCCGGCCTGGGCCCGGTAGTCGATGATCTTCTGGGCGGTGACCGGCCCTACCCCGGGCAGGGTCTGAAGCTGGCTCAGATCCGCCGTGTTCAGGTTAACCTTGCCGGTGAGAGCTCCTGCGCCGGTACTGCCGGC
>CADBQT010000183.1 GCA_902796875.1 uncultured Eubacteriales bacterium | reverse complement strand
TTCTCGGCCTTGCCGCAGGAGACGAGAAGGAGCAGGGTGAATGTGAGAATGATCAGGATGATGCTTCTGTTTTTCATGACGTACCTCCTATGCCCGTATTATACACGGATTGAACGGAGGACGGAAGTGTGTTATAATCGGCCACGGACCGACGGGATCCCAAAGGCCTGGCTGCCTTTGGACACCGGAAGGTCTGAAGCAGTTCGGGTCCGACATCCTGCTTCTAAAAGATCAAAACCAAAGGAGCACAATTTCATGAATCTGATCAGACGCGAGCTGGAGGATTACCGCATTCTGCTGCGAAACATCCCCAGCCTCGTTATTGCTGTGTTCATCGTGAGCGTGATCATGATGAACCTTATGGCCAATAAAGAATTCATTTCTCTGCCCTATCTGGCCCTGGATTGCGGCTTCTTTCTCAGTTGGATCAGTTTTCTCTGCATGGATATGATCTGCAGGCGGTTCGGCCCCAGAGCGGCGGCTAAGATCGCCATTTTGGCTATTGTCATCAACGCCCTTGTCTGCGTCGTGTTCTGGCTCCTTTCCCTGAGCCCGGGCATGTGGGGACAGTACTACGCCACGGGAAGCCGGGAGGTCAACGACGCCTTAAATGCCACCATCGGGGGCACATGGTACGTGGTCGTCGGCAGCAGCATCGCCATGTTCTGCGGCGCCATCACCAACTCCGGGATCAACTACGGCATCTCCCGGGTGGTGTCCAGCGCAGGGTACCGGTCCTTTGCGGCCAGATCCTTTATCTCCACCGGGATCGGCCAGCTGGTGGACAATCTGGTCTTCACCACCATCGTTTCCGTTCACTTCTTCGGGTGGACATGGGTCCAGGTGCTGTTCTGCTCCCTGACGGGGGCGGCCATGGAACTGCTCTGCGAGGTCATCTTCAGCCCGATGGGGTATCGGATCACCGTGAAATGGGAAGAGGAACAGGTGGGGGAACCCTATCTGGAATATAAGAAAGGACAAACGGCATGAAGATCTTGATCACGGGAGCTGCCGGCGGGATCGGCAAAGCGACGGCGGAACTGTTTCTTCGTCGGGGACATGAGGTCCACGGACTGGACGTCTGCGAGGCGTCCATCCGGGAGGAAGGCTACACCCACCATATGGCCGATGTGCGGGATCCGGACACCTATCCTGAAGGCCTCGCCCCGCAGGTACTGGTCAACTGCGCCGGCGTTCAGGATACGGGAGAGGATATCCAGGTGAACCTTCAGGGGGCCATCCGGATCACCGAGAAGTACGCCATCGAAAACGAGGAGATCCTGTCCGTGGTCAATGTGGGCTCCGCCAGCGCCCACACGGGTTCCGAATTTCCCGAGTACGCGGCCAGCAAAGGCGGGCTGGCCACCTATACGAAAAACGTGGCCCTTCGACTGGCGCCAAAGGCCATCTGCAACAGCATCGATCCCGGCGGGGTGATGACGGAACTGAACCGCCCCGTCATGGATGATCCCAGGCTCTGGGATCAGATCATGGAGCTGACGCCTCTGAAGCGGTGGGCCAGCCCGGAGGAGATCGCCGAGTGGATCTACTTCGTCGGGGTGACCAACCGGTTCATGACCGGTCAGAACCTGCTCATCGACGGGGGTGAAGCGGGTAACGCCAAGTTCGTCTGGAAGTGATCCGGCCCGATATTGTTTTCCCCTCAGTAATTTGGTACAATAAATCCATGAAACTCGGCGATGTATTTGGAAGACAATCCATGGAAAGTCCGGGGATGAAAAGGGCAGGGTTGATGGCCGTGGTGCTGTCGATCCTTCTTTTGCTATCCATTTTTTCCGGATGCGAAGGAAATGGCGGAAGCGACGGGTCCGGTGAGGATGCCCAGGCGGCCGTTCCGGAACTGACCGGACACGCTCTGGAAGAGACGGTCAAACCGGATTACGCCGAAGGCTTCGTCATCTACCGGTACGCGGACGGCTATGAGGTCATCGACGTGAAGGACGAGGCCAGCGGAAGCCAGGTCATGTACCTGCTGATCCCGGAAAAGGGAGAGATGCCTCCGGGGCTTCCCGAGGAGATGATCGTTCTCCAGAAGCCTTTGGATCACATCTATCTGGCAGCGTCCGCTTCCATGGCCCTGATCTCCGCTCTGGACGGCCTGGATTCGGTAAAGTTCACCGCCACCCAGGAAAACGACTGGTACGTGGATGAGGCGAAGAAAGCCATGGAGGAGGGGCGGATCGTCTATGCCGGCAAATACAGTCAGCCGGACTACGAGATGCTTCTGGATGAGGGCTGCGACCTGGCGGTGGAATCCACCATGATCCTCCACACCCCCACGGTACAGGAAAAGCTGGAGGGGCTGGATATCCCCGTTTTCATCGATCAGTCCAGCTACGAATCCCATCCCCTGGGAAGAAGCGAATGGATCCGGGTCTACGGGGCCATGCTGGATAAAGATGAAGAGGCGGAGACTTTCTTCGAGGAGCAGAAGGCGGTCATCAGCGACCTGGAAGGCTTCGAGAACACGGGGAAGACGGTGGCCTTCTTCTATCTGAACTCCCAGGATCAGGCGGTGGTCCGGGCATCGGATGACTACATCCCGGAGATGATCGACATCGCCGGAGGCAAGTACGTCTTCACGGACCTGAAGAACCCCAACGAGGAGAGTCGCAGCGCCGTGGTGAAGATGTCCATGGAGGAATTCTATGAACAGGCATCCGACGCGGACTATCTGATCTATAACGCCAGCATCGAAAGCCCATTGGGCGCCATGGAGGACCTTACGGAGAAGAGTCCACTCTTCGCCAAGTTCAAAGCCGTCAAGGCGGGCAACGTGTGGACCACGGACAAGTACCTGTATCAGGCGACGGACATTATGGGCCAACTGATCCGGGACTTCCACCTGATGCTCACCGGCGGCGATGAGAAAGAGATGATCTTCCTCAAAAAAGTGAAATAACCACCCGGCCCGAGAGGCCGGGGCATGGACGAAATATGGATAAAGCGCAGACACAAGAGAATAGGGGAGCCTTTCATCAGGAGAACTTCCGCCGGCGGACGCGGTACATCATCGTGTTTTTCGTCATGGCGGTCCTGCTCATTCTGGTCACCATTCTCAACGTCAACATGGGCAGCGTCAACATCTCCCCCGGGGAGATCTTTCGCATCATCCTGACCCATCAGGGGGACGATCCGAAAAACGTGGACATCATCTGGAGCCTGCGCCTGCCCCGGATCCTCATGGGAGCCATCCTGGGGGGAGGGTTGTCCCTGGCGGGATTCCTCCTCCAGACCTATTTCGAAAACCCCATCGCCGGACCTTTCGTTCTGGGTATATCCTCCGGCTCCAAGATGATCGTGGCCATCACCATGATCGTCTTTCTCAGCCGGTTTTCCCACGTATCTTCCTGGACCCTGGTGATCGCCGCCTTCATCGGCGCCCTCATCGCCACCCTGTTCATCCTGCTCATTTCCCGGCGGGTGACCCATATGGCATCCCTGCTGGTGGCGGGGATCATGGTGGGGTACATCTGCTCGGCCATCACCGACTTCATCGTCACCTTTGCCGATGATTCGGACATCGTCAATCTGAGGGACTGGTCCCTGGGCAGCTTCTCCGGCTCCAGCTGGGGGAACGTGGGTGTGGCCGCCGTGGTCATCGGCATCGCCTTTTTCCTGACCCTGATGCTCTCCAAGCCCATCGGCGCATTCCAGCTGGGTGAGGCGTATGCCCAGAGCATGGGGGTCAACGTGAAGCGGTTCCGGGCAGGGATCATTCTCCTGTCCAGCCTGCTTTCCGGGTGCGTCACCGCTTTCGCCGGCCCCATTTCCTTCGTGGGCATCGCGGTCCCCTTCCTGGTCAAGATGAGCCTGAAGACCGCCCGCCCCCTCATCGTCATACCCGCAACCTTCCTGGGCGGCGGAGTGTTCTGCATGTGGTGTGATTTCATCGCCCGGATGGCCTTTGCGCCCATGGAACTGAACATCAGTACGGTCACCGCCATGTTCGGCGCACCTGTGGTGATCTTCATGATGATCCGTAAACGGAGGTGGGGGGCATGACCTGGGATTATTTCAACATGGAAGGCCTGTCCGTCGGCTACGGAGGCAAGGCCCTGATCCGGGATATCAATATCGGGATCACCCGGGGGGAGATCATCACCCTCATCGGGCCCAACGGCTCGGGAAAATCCACCATCCTGAAGAGCATCACCCGTCAGCTTCAGCTGGTTGGCGGCCACGTGATCGTGGAGGGGAAGGATCTGCGGAAGTTTTCTTACAGGGAACTTTCCTCCAAGATGGCGGTGGTCCTGACGGAACGGATGAAGCCGGAACTGATGACCTGCCACGACATCGTGGCCACGGGACGGTACCCCTACACGGGACGGCTGGGGATCCTGACGGAAGAGGACGAGGACAAGGTGGAGCAGGCCATGGCGGCGGTCCACGCCGAGGACATCGGAAACCGGGACTTTAACGCCATCAGCGACGGCCAAAGGCAGAGGGTTCTCCTGGCCAGAGCCATCTGCCAGGAACCGGATATCATCATCCTGGACGAGCCCACCTCGTTTCTGGATATCCGGCACAAGCTGGAGCTCCTGTCCATCCTGAAGAAGATGGCCAGAGAGGGCGGCATCACCGTGATCATGTCTCTCCACGAGATCGACCTGGCGGAAAAGATCTCCGACCGGATCGTCTGCGTCAAGGGAGAGACCATCTTCCGGTACGGCAGGCCCGCAGAGATCTTCGACGAGGACATGATCCGGGAGATGTACGGCATCGACAAGGGATACTTCGATCCCCTCTTCGGGAGCATCGAACTTCCCCGGCCGGAGGGAGACCCCCAGGTGTTCGTGCTGGCCGGCGGAGGGAGCGGTATCCCGGTGTTCCGGGAAATGCAAAGGCATGACGTCCCCTTCGCTGCAGGCATCCTGTGGCCCTTCGATGTAGACCATCGTCTGGCAAGGCTCTTGGCGTCGGAGGTGGTGACGGAAGAAGCCTGTTCGCCCATAAGCGAGGCGGCGGTCTGCCGGGCCCGGGAAATCATGGGGAAATGCCGATTCGTGGTGGATGTGGGATTCCCCGTCGGAGAGATGAACCAGCGGATGGAGAAACTTCGGAGCATGGCGAGGGAGTCGGGAAAACTGCGTTCCCTGGAAGAGGTGCTCCGGGAATTGGGAGCACGAAAGGATGCTCCGGCGGATTCCGCCGAGTGAGGAAAAGATCATGGCGCTGGAACACTTTGTCCGCAAAGGGACGAAACAGCTTCGATACGGATACACTACAGGGACCTGCGCGGCCCTGGCAGCGGCCTGCGCGGCCAGGCTATTGCTGTCCGGCTATGCCCCGGAGGAAGCGGGGCTCATGACCGGAAAGGGGATCTATGTGGAGCTTCCTCTGGAACACTGCGGCCTTGAGGAAGATTCCGCCTGGGCGGGGTTCCCCAAGGACGCGGGAGACGATACGGACGTGACCGACGGTCTTCTCATCTGCGCCCGGGTGAAGAAGACGGACGGGTCTGAAATCGCCATCGACGGAGGTGAGGGAGTGGGCCGGGTCACCCGCCCCGGGCTGGATCAGCCCGTGGGGGAAGCGGCCATCAACTCCGGCCCCCGGGCCATGATCGAAGAAGAGGTTCGTAAGACATGTGAAGAACTGGGCTATGAAGGAGGACTTGCGGTGGAGGTGTTCGTCCCGGAAGGGGAGGAGACCGCCCGGCAGACGTTTAACGAGAACCTGGGGATCCGGGGAGGGATCTCCATCCTGGGGACCACCGGCATCGTGGAGCCCATGAGCGAACAGGCTCTGGTGGAGACCATCGAGCTGGAGATGAAGCAGGACGGCCTTGCGGGGCCCTGCCTGGTACTGACCCCGGGAAACTACGGCACCCATTACATCGAGGAGGAAGGGCTGGACCGGCTCTTTGACCCGGATGGCCGGCCCATCCCCGTGCTGAAGTATTCCAACTTCCTGGGGGAGACCCTGGATATGATGCCCGCCTGCGGCATCCATACGGCTCTTCTCGTGGGCCATGCGGGCAAGCTGATCAAGGCAGCCGGCGGGATCATGAACACCCATTCCCGGTGGGCGGACTGCCGGGGGGAGATCCTCTGCGCCCACTGCGCTCTGGCGGGAGGGTCCACAGATCTTTGCCGCCGGGTGATGGATGCGGCCACCACCGATGCGGCCTTCGATCTCCTGAAAGAGGCGGGGCTTTTGGAGGACGTGATCCGAAGTATTCTGGACGCCATCCAGGAGAAACTGGACCGGCGGACGAAGGAGAAGGTCAGGATCGGCGCCATTCTCTTCTCCAATGTGCACGGCACCCTGGGGAAGACGGAAGAAGCGGCAAGGATCCTGGATGAATGGCAGGCCGATGGGGCCGGCACAGAAAAGAAGGAGGAAGAACAATGATTCATTTTGTCGGCGCAGGCCCCGGGGCTGAGGATCTGATCACCCTGAGGGGAGCCGAACTGCTGAAGAAGGCCGATGTGATCATCTACGCCGGAAGCCTGGTGAACCCGGGCCTTTTGGGCTATGCCCGGGAGGGATGCCGGATCTACAACAGCGCGGAGATGACCCTGGAGGAAGTGATCCAGGTGATGAAGGAGGCGGAAGCCGGCGGCCTGGATACGGTCCGGCTGCACACGGGAGACGCCAGCCTCTATGGGGCGATCCGGGAGCAGATGGATCTTCTGGATGAGCTTCAGATCCCCTACGACGATACGCCGGGGGTGTCCAGCTTCTCCGGAGCGGCAGCGGCCCTTCAGGCGGAGTACACCCTGCCGGGGGTCAGCCAGAGCGTGGTGATCACCCGGATGGCCGGCCGGACTCCGGTCCCGGAAAAGGAGAATCTGGCGTCCTTCGCCAGCCACGGATCCACCATGGTGATCTTCCTTTCCACAGGTCTTTTGGAGGAGGTGAGCCGGCAACTGATCGCCGGCGGCCGCTCGGCGGATGAGCCGGCAGCCATCGTCTACAAGGCCACATGGCCGGACGAGAAGGTGGTCCACTGCACCGTCGGGACGCTGGCGGAAGCGGCGGCGAGAGAGAGCATCACGAAGACCGCGCTGATCCTGGTCGGCGGTTTTCTGGGAGATACATACGACAGAAGCAAATTATATGATCCGTCATTTACGACAGAATTCAGGGAGGGTGTAAAATGACAGTTACCAATTGGAATGAGAAGAACGTCGTCAGCATCGCCTTTACCGGTGAAGGAGTGAAGCTGGCCAAGCAGCTGATGGAAAAGGTCGGCGGTCAGGCGGCCCGGAGCGGGCGCCCCGACAGCCTGAAGGAGTGGACGAAGAAGCACTTTACCCAGGCGGACGCTCTGGTCATCGTCGGTGCGGTGGGCATCGCCGTGCGGGCCATCGCTCCCCACATCCAGGACAAGACGGAGGACCCTGCGGTCATCGTCGTGGATGAAAAGGGAGAGAACGTCATCCCCATCCTGTCCGGCCACCTGGGCGGCGCCAACGATCTGGCCAAGGAACTGGCCCAGGTCTGCGGAGGCCGTTGCGTGATCACTACGGCTACGGATCTTCACGGCGTCTTCGCCGTGGATGAATGGGCGAAACATCAGGACTGCATCATCCTGGAGAAGGATCGGATCAAAGACGTGTCCGGAGGCCTGCTGGCGGGAGCGACCAAGACGGTCCGGAGCCGGTGGCCCATCACCGGAGATCTTCCCGAAGGCCTGATCATGACCAAGGGAGAGGATGCGGACATCGTGATGGATATTCGTCCCACGGGAAGCCGCGCCCTTCATCTGGTCCCCAAGATCGTCTATCTGGGCATCGGATGCCGGAGAGGAACGAAGCAGGATACCCTGGAAAGTTTCTATAAGAATCTGATGGAAGAACTGAAGATCCCCGAAAGCGCCATCGCCGGCGTGGCCACCATCGACATCAAGGCGGATGAGATCGGAATGGTCCGCTTCTGTCAGGCCCACGGCTGGGATCTGGCCGCCTACAGCGCGGTGGAACTGGAACAGGTAAAGGGAGATTTCCACGGGTCCTCCTTCGTAGAGGAAGTGACCGGAGTGGATAACGTCTGTGAGCGGAGCGCCGTGCTGGCCGCCGGCGGCGGAGAAGTGATCCATGGCAAGACCCACGGAAGCGGCGTCACCATGGCCCTGGCCATCACTGATTATCACCCCACATGGGAGTGGTACGATGAGTAAAGTCTACGCCGTAGGGATCGGTCCCGGCGGAAGGGAATACATGACCCGGGAAGCCTTTGGGGTACTGGAGGAAGTCCCGGTCATCGCCGGATACACCGTTTACGTGGACCTGGTCCGGGATCTCTACCCGGACAAGGAATACTATACGACGCCCATGAAGCAGGAGATCCAGCGGTGCCGCTGGGCCATCGAGCGGGCGGCGGCCGGAGAGGACGTGGCCATGATCTGCAGTGGCGATGCCGGTGTGTACGGGATGGCCGGTCTCCTCTTCGAACTGGCGGAGCAGTACGACGGGGTGGAGATCGTCGTGATCCCCGGGATCACGGCGGCCATTTCCGGGGCGGCGGTCCTGGGAGCCCCCGTAGGCCACGATTTTTGCCTGATCTCCCTGTCGGATCTTCTGACCCCCTGGGAGGTCATCGAGAAGCGGCTGGAGTGTGCGGCGGAGGGAGACTTTGCCATCTGCCTCTACAACCCCCGATCCAAAAAGAGAGACGACTATCTGGAGAAAGCCTGCGAGATCATCGCCCGGCACAAGGGCCCGGAGACGGTCTGCGGGTGGGTGAGAAACATCGGACGGGAAGGGGAGGACTTCCGGGTGCTTCCCCTGAAGGACCTGGGCAAGGAGCCCATCGACATGTTCACCACCGTGTTCATCGGCTCCTCCTCCACAAAAGTCATCGGCGGCCGGATGGTCACGCCGAGAGGATATGAGAAACATGAAGATACTTATTTTCGGCGGAACGACTGAGGGTCGGGAGCTTTCCCGGGCTCTGGCCGAAGCCGGCGGGGAGGTCACCGTCTGCGTGGTCTCCGATTACGGCGCCCGGCAGCAGGGAGATCATCCCGGGATCGACGTGGAGACGGGGCCGAGGAGCCGGGAGGAGATGGAGGAACTTCTGAGGGGCAAAGGCCTTTGCGTCGATGCCACCCATCCCTTTGCCGTGGAAGCTACGGCGAATATCCGTGAGGCGGCTGAATCGGCCGCCGTTCCCCGGCTTCGTCTTCTGCGGGAGGATGGCGCCGAGGAAAGCGCTTCCGTAAAGCCGGTGAAAAGCCGGGAGGAGGCCATCCGGGAAGCAAAGGACCTGCTTTCCCGGACTTCCGGGAACATCTTGCTTACCACCGGGGTGCGGGATCTTCCCGTCTACGCCGAAAACCTGGATCCGGAGCGTCTTGTGGCCCGGGTCCTGCCGTCGGAGGAGAGCATCCGCATCTGCAAGGAAGCGGCCATCCCCGACCGGCAGATCATCGCCATCCAGGGGCCATTTTCGGCCAAACTTAATCAGGCCCTCATCGAAGAATACGGGATCTGCGCCCTGATCACCAAGGAGAGCGGACGGACGGGAGGCTTCCCGGAAAAGCTGGACGCATGCGAGGCGGCCGGGATCCCGGCCATCGTCATCGCCCGTCCCGAGGACGAGGGCATGACCTATGAACAGGTATTGAAGGAATGTCTGGGGAGAATTGAGAAAGAATCGGATTCCCCGGACAGGAGGAAAGCATGAAAAAGATCACACTGATCGGGACCGGCTGCGGTCATCTGTCGACCATCACCGCCGGAGCCGTGGCTGCCCTGAAGGATGCGACTCTGATCATCGGGGCGCCTCGTCTTCTGGAGAGTCTGCCTTCCCAGTGGGGGCGGGACCGGTGGCCGGCCATCGCCGCCGAAGAGATCCGGGACATCATCCGGGACTACCCTGAAGAAGAGGGGAAGATCTGCGTCGTCTACAGCGGAGATGCGGGCTTTTATTCCGGTGCCAGGACCCTGCTTCCTCTGATGGAGGAAGAGGGATGGGAGGCGGAGGTCCTTCCCGGGATCTCCAGCGTCCAGATGATGGCGGCGAAAATGAAGATGCCCTGGCAGGACTGGAAGCTGGTCTCCGCTCACGGGCTCGAGGTCCAGGCCGATCGGGAACTGGAGGGGCGCCGTCCGGTCTTTTTCCTTACGGGTGGAAAACTGGGTCCGGCGGATATATGCCGCCAGCTGACCGATGCAGGGCTTGGGGATACTCCCGTGGCCGTGGGAGAGCGGCTTTCCTATGAAGATGAACAGATCCGCCGGGGAAAGGCGGAGGAACTGGCCGGAGAAGTATTCGATTCCCTGTCGGTGATCCTGGTGATGCCGGAGGCTTCGGAGGAGAAACGGCCGGTATTTCGCCCGGGGATCCCGGACCGGGGATTCATCCGGGGAGAGGTCCCCATGACCAAGCAGGACGTCCGGGCGGTGATCGCCGGCCGAATGCAGACGGGCGAAGAGGATATCGTCTGGGACGTGGGCGCCGGCACCGGAAGCGTATCGGTGGAGCTGGCCCTGCAGACCCCCAAAGGCAAAGTCTGGGCGGTGGAACGGGATCCGGAAGG
>CADBQT010000182.1 GCA_902796875.1 uncultured Eubacteriales bacterium | reverse complement strand
GTACCCTTATCGCCCCGGATCTTGCTGGCCATGATGTCGCTGTTGGTATAGGTCTTGCCGTCCACCGACACCAGGTAGTCATCCGGCTCGATCCCTGCCTTTTCCGCTGGGGAATCCTTGGTCACACTGATCACGGTGAACCGGCCTTCCTCATCCTCGGTAAAGGTGATGCCCACGCCGGAATATTCTCCCGAGGAGGACAGGATATAATCGTCGAATTCCTCCTTGGACATGTAGTCGGAATAGGGATCCCCCAGACCTTCCACATATCCCCGGTAGGCGTTCTCTCTCATTTCCTTCCGGTCGGAGTCCTTCACGTCCCGAAGGTAGTACCGGTCGATCTCCTTCTGGATCTCGCTCAGCTTCTTCTCGTCCACCAGATCCCCGTTACCCGCAGATCCGCTGCCAAAGAAGAAGAACCCACCCAGAAGGGACGTTCCCACAAAGGCAAGGAGCCCGCCCAGAAGAAATGCGCCGATGACGCAGATGGCGAAGACCGGCCGGGAAACTTTTTTGACCTGAAGTTCATTATTCGGTTCCAATGCTCATATCCTCCACGATAAACTGTACTTCGACTTTATCTCTCCATTCATTTTTGCTTAGGGCTCCGATGAGGTCCACCTCACGGTCTCCTTCCAGCAGTTCCCGGACCTCCTGGGCCCGGCCAAAGAGCACGCAGGACATGGTCCTGTTCCCCTTGGCCGCCTTGAAGCGGACGTGCTGCTCCTCCTGTCCCATGAATCTGGGCCAGAGGATTTTGACCTGGGAAAGGCGGAATTTGGGCGCCGGATTTCCCTCCCCAAAGGGTTCCAGCTGTTTCAATTCATCCAGAAACTCCAGATTCCCGTCTTCTAGCTTTATCTCCATATCCCAGTCGTGGGTCTTTTCGAAGATCTCCGGATCTGCCTCGTAGCGCTCCTCCGCCTCTTTGATCAGGGCTTCCTGAAGCTGAGGGAAGAGCCGGTCCTCCATGGTGAATCCGCAGGCGCTCTTGTGTCCTCCGAATTTCAGAAAGAGGTCCCGGTGCTCCGCCATCATGGCGTAGATGTCGATCCCGGGGATGCTCCGTCCCGTCCCCTTGACCAGGCCGTCCCCCACGGGAGTGGCCAGGATCACAGGGCGGTGACGGGATTCCTTCAGCTTGCCGGCGGCGATGCCGGCGATGCCTTCGTGGATATCCTCCACCCGAAGGGCGATGAATTTCTCCTCTCCGGTGACCATGGCCTCGCACCGTTTCCAGACTTCCTCCTGGATGGACTTTCGCTCCTGGTTCCGGGAGATGAGCACGTCCACCTGTTCATTGATCGTCTTCTCGTCTTCCGCCAGAAAGAGTTTTACCGCATCCGATGCGTCTCCCATCCGTCCGGCGGCGTTGATATGGGGAATGATGCCGTAGGCGATGTTCTCCGCCGTGATCTCACCCAGGGAGATGGCATCGGTGAGGGCGTTCATGGCCGGCCGGTTTCTCCGGTTCAGCTGGCGAAGTCCGTATTTGACGATGGTCCGGTTCTCATCGGTCAGGGAAACGATGTCCCCCACCGTGCCGGCGCCCACCATATCCAAAGTCTCCTGGATGACGGACCGGGGAAGATCCGCCGTCCTTTGAAGTGCCTGGACCAGTTTATAGGCTACCCCGCATCCGGCGAGAAGGGAGAATGGATAGGTCTCCCCCTCCTGCTTGGGGTCGATGACGATACAGTCGGGAAGGGCTTCGCCCGGGCTGTGATGGTCCGTGATCAAAAATCTGAGGCCCAGTTCCTTGCCCCGGGCCACCTCTTCCACGGAGGTGATCCCGCAGTCCACGGTGATGACCAGATCCGTCCCCTCCTCCCTGATCTTCGTCAGGGCCTGGGTATTCAGTCCGTAGCCTTCCGTGAAGCGGGAAGGCACGTACCAGGTGAGCCGGTCCGTGAGGCAGGCCAAAGCCCGGTGAAGAACGGTGATGGAGGTGACGCCGTCCGCATCATAGTCTCCATAGATACAGATCTTCCCGCCTTTGCGAACCGTGTCCAATATAAGGTCGACCCCCTCCTTCATGTTCTTCATGAGGAAGGGATCGTAGGTCCTCTTAGGCTTGTCGGAAAGGAATTCCTCGATATCGGCGGGATCGGTGATCCCTCTCTGTTTCAGCAGTTGTTCGATGACCGGATGCATTACAGATACTCCCTGGGATTGACCACCTCACCGTTGACGTAGACACGGTAATCCAGATGGGGGCCGGTGGAGAATCCGGTGGATCCCACCTTGGCCACGGTCTGTCCCTTCTTGACTTTATCTCCTTCCGCGCAGTTCACGGAAGAACAGTGGCTGTACTGGGAGACGATGCCGCCCCCGTGGTCGATGAGGACGGAATTGCCGAAGCCCCCATACCATCCGGCGTAGACCACCTCTCCGTCAGCGGAGGCCACCACATCGGCGCCTTCCGGCGCGGCGATATCCAGAGCCGCGTGGAATTCTCTGCCGTGGAAGGGGCACTGCCGCCATCCGTACTCGGAGCTGATCTCCGTATGCCCCGGAGTGGGCCAGAGGAAGGCGCCTCCCTCATATTTCGAAGAATCGCTGGTGCTGACTTTGCCGGAGCTGGCCTTTTCCGCCAGTTCCCGCTTGACGTTCTCCATCTCCGCTTCCAGATCGTCGATGGCTTCCTGGGTCTCTGCGTTGGCCTTGGCCAGTTCTTCCTTCTGGGTGGCGATGGCATCGATCTCGGCGATGGTGGTGGCTTCTGCCGACGCCAGATCACCCTGAAGGACCTCCACGTCCGCCTTCTGCCGCTCCACTTCCGCCTGAGCTTCCTGCATCTGGGTCAGGACCTCTTCGTCGCTTTCATAAACCCGCTGGACCATGTCCACATTGGTCAGGAAGTCGCTGAAACTGCCGGAGTGAAGAAGCACGTCCAGAAATCCCACGGATCCGTTTTTGTACATGCTCCTGAGGCGTGTGGCAAGGTCCTCGTTCTGTTTGGCCACCATGGCCTCCGTCTCCTCCAGCTGCTCCTCCAGAGCCTCCAGCTCGATCTGGCCATTGGCGATCTCTGCTTCCAGGGCGTTGACCTGCTCCTCCAGATCCACGATGGCCTGGAAAAGCTCCTCTTCCTGTTTTTT
>CADBQT010000181.1 GCA_902796875.1 uncultured Eubacteriales bacterium | reverse complement strand
CCGGCTCTACCAACCGACGATCTTGCCCAGGTACTTCGTGCCCCTCGGGGTCTTGATGTAGGAGTAGATGTATCCGTTCTTTTCCTTATTAAAGACCTTGTAGCCCCTGGCGTTGGTCTTCTTGACCTTCATCTTCGGTTTGATGGAGGTGCGCTTCTTGTTTTTGCCGTTCAGACTCATCTTGTATTTCTTGCCGCACTCGGCCTTGTAGTAGACCTTGCTGCCTTTGACGACGTAGCTGATCGGGCCCAGATCGTTAGCATAGACGAGCTGCTTTACCTTCCCGCTGTTCACGTTGACTCTATACAGAAGATAGGGCGTGCCGCTGGTCACCATGTGGTAGTAGATGTAATTGCCCTTCTTCTGCATATTTTCTAATTCGCAGTAACAGTCACCCTTGACCAGGCGTTTCACCTTCTTCGCCTTGCCGTTCTTCACGGTGACTTTGAAAATGCCGGCGTCCCCACAGGCGTAGACCGTGTTTCCGCTCTTCAGGACCTGCTTATAAGCATTGGCCTTGACCGTGCTGCCGGATGCGGCGAAGGTGGACGTGGGCATGAATGCGATGGCGATGGCCAGGATCATCATGGTGATCATAATCTTCTTCATTTCTCATTCCTCCATTTCCTGATTGTTCTCTCAGTGCTTTCCATTTCTTTTCTCTTTGTGGCTTGAGTTTACCATCCGGACTCCGGAAGTCTTTCAAAAAAAACAGGGGAAAAATACCTACC
Source organism: uncultured Eubacteriales bacterium (assembly GCA_902796875.1). Classification (GTDB taxonomy): domain Bacteria; phylum Bacillota; class Clostridia; order Peptostreptococcales; family Anaerovoracaceae; genus Lentihominibacter. Next base: position 3,846 of record CADBQT010000181.1, on the reverse strand, counting down.
ACTTTACTCTGGTGAAACGGAAAAACAACAAAAATACACAAAACCCTATTGCTTTTCATTTTAATCTGGAGTATTATAGTCTAAATTAAACCAGCGGAATATTCTGAAATTGAAAAATACGTGAGAAAAGGAGGAAAAACTATGCTTTTCAAAACCACGGACGCTCATGAGGAATTACGCGCCCAGATCAGAGAGTTTGCAGAAAGCGAGGTCAAACCCATCGCGTTCAAACTGGATCAGGAAAACGAATTCCCCCACGAGATCGTCAAGAAGATGGCCAAAAACGGCTGGATGGGTATTCCCTACGACAAGAAGTACGGCGGCGCCGGACTGGATGTCCTGAGTTATGCCATCGCCGTCGAGGAGCTGGCCAGAGTGGATGGCGGCACCGGCGTCATCCTGTCCGCCCACACATCTCTTGGCTCCTACCCCATCGATGCCTTTGGTACAGAGGAACAGAAGCAGAAGTATCTGGTTCCCCTGGCAAAGGGTGAGAAGCTGGGCGCCTTCGGTCTGACCGAGCCCAACGCCGGTTCCGACGCAGGCGGCACCGAGACCACCGCGGTGAAGAATGGGGACCACTACATCCTCAACGGCGGTAAGATCTTCATCACCAACGCCCCCATCGCGGACACCTACATCGTCATGGCCGTCACCACTCCCGGCATCGGCACGAGAGGCATCAGCGCCTTCATCGTCGAAAAAGGCTGGGAAGGCTTCGAGTTCGGCGATCACTACGACAAAATGGGCATCCGTTCCTCCTCCACGGCGGAACTGATCTTCAACGACGTGAAAGTCCCCAAGGAAAACCTTCTGGGTGTGGAAGGCCAGGGCTTCAAGATCGCCATGCAGACCCTGGACGGCGGCCGGATCGGCATCGCCTCCCAGGCGCTGGGTATCGCCCAGGGCGCCTTCGAAGTGGCCAAGGCCTACGCTCTGGAAAGAGAGCAGTTCGGTATGCCCATCGCCTATCAGCAGGCCAATCAGTTCAAGTTCGCCGACATGGCCATCAAACTGAGAAACGCCCGGTTCCAGATCTACTCGGCAGCCGAGCTGAAGCAGGCTCACGAACCCTATGGCTGCGAGGCCGCCATGGCCAAGACCTACGCCTCCGAGATCGCTCTGGAGGTCACCAACCAGGCTCTCCAGATGCACGGCGGCAACGGCTTCCTGAAGGGAATGGAAGTGGAACGGTTCTACCGCGACGCCAAGATCACCACCATCTACGAAGGCACCAGTGAAGTCCAGCGGATCGTCATCGCAGCGAACATCCTGGGCAAGCCGCCGAAACAGACGGTGGCCGGAACCAAGGCAAAGGGCCCCATCACCGGCATCCGTAAGAAGGAGATCTACGCCAGCGGCACCGCTCAGGAGAGAGTCGACGCTCTGGTCGAGTCCCTCAAGGGTGACGGATTCGACTTCACCGTGGGCATCGATCCCATGACGCCCATCGTGGACGCGGACCGTGTCGTCTCGGCAGGCAAAGGCATCGGCGACAAGAAGAACATGAAGCTGATCGAAGACCTGGCCTATCAGGCCGGCGCAGCCATCGGTTCTTCCCGTCCTGTTGCGGAAACTCTGAAGTATGTGCCTCTGGAAAGATACGTGGGAATGTCCGGACAGAAGTTCTCCGGCAACCTGTACATCGCCTGCGGCATCTCCGGAGCCGGTCAGCATCTGAAGGGCATCCGGGAAGCCACCACCATCGTGGCCATCAACAAGAACAAGAACGCACCCATCTTCAAGAACGCGGACTACGGTATCGTCGGCGACGTGATGGAGATCCTGCCCCTGCTCACCAAGGCGCTGGATAACGGCGAAGCCAAGAAGCCGGCACCGCCGAGAGAGAAGATGAGAAAGGCGACCATCCTCAAGGAGCCCTCACCCTTCCCGACCTACGTCTGCAACGGCTGCGGATACGAATACGATCCGGCCATTGGCGACGAAGAGGGCGGCGTCGGAGCCGGAACCCTCTTCGAGGCTCTGCCCGAAGAGTGGATCTGCCCCCTGTGCGGCGAGGAAAAGGACAGCTTCGTGAGAGTCGGCGGCGAGGAGCCTGAAGAGGCCCCGGCGGAAGCTCCCGAAGCGGAAGAAAAAGCCGAAGAACAAGCGGAAGAAAAGAAAGCCGATTCCAAGAAGAAAGGTAAATAAGGAGGTAAGATAAATGCAGTGCACGAGAAAAGTAACGGACGACCTGTATTGGGTCGGAGCCAACGATAAGAGATTGCATCTGTTCGAGAGCATCCATCCCATCGAGTACGGTGTTTCCTACAACTCCTACCTCCTGTTGGATGAGAAGACGGTGCTCTTCGATACGGCGGACAAATCGGTCTACGAGCAGTTCTGCGAAAACGTGGACTACGTTCTGGGCGACCGTCCTCTGGACTTCATGGTCATCAACCACCTGGAGCCGGACCATGCCGCCTCTATCAACGAGATCATCCTTCGCCACCCTGACGTGAAGGTCGTCTCCTCCGAGCGTGCCCTGATGCTCATGCATCAGTACGGCTACGACGTGGATGACCGTTTCGTCCAGGTCGCAGAAGGCGACACCATGAGCTTTGGTCAGCATACCGTTGCCTTTGTGGCAGCGCCCATGGTCCACTGGCCGGAGGTCCTGGTCACCCTGGATGTGACCAACGGCGTCCTCTTCTCCGCCGACGGATTCGGTTCCTTCATGTCCCTGGACGGAGCCCTCTTCGCGGACGAAGTCAAGTTCAAGGAAGAGTGGATCGACGAAGCCAGAAGATACTACTGCAACATCGTCGGCAAGTACGGCCCCCAGGTCATGGAGCTGATCAAGAAGGCCGAGCCTCTCCTGCCCCAGATCAAATACATCTGCCCCCTGCACGGGCCGGTCTGGAGAGAGGACATCGGATACATTCTGGATAAGTACATCCACTGGGCCACCTACGAGCCGGAAGAAAAGGGTATCCTGATCGCCTACGCCTCCATGTACGGACACACGGAGAACGCAGCCCAGATCCTGGGCGCCAAGCTCCACGAGAAGGGCTTCCACAACTTCCACATGTACGATGTGGCGGAGACCCACGTTTCCTACCTCATCGGCGAGGCCTTCAAGTACAGCCATCTGGCCCTGCTGTCCGTCACCTACAACCTGAACGTCTTCCCGCCCATGCAGAATTTCATCGACGACATGAAACGTCTGAACCTGCAGAAGCGTGTGGTCGCTCTGGTGGAGAACGGCTCCTGGGCGCCTCAGGCCAACAGCATCATGGAAGAGTGCTTCGACGAAATGAAGCAGATGACCGTGCTCAACGAGCAGGTATCCGTCCTCTCCGCGGTGAACGCCACCACGGAACAGGAGCTGGATGCTCTGGCCGACAGCATCATCGAATCCATGAAGCAGAGTTACTAAGCTGTCCCCTGTGACGGGAGATACGCTTCTCCAAGTCACATCAACACAAGTCGAGACCCCCGGCCCCCTCGCCGGGGGTTTTCTCGTGGAGGAAACTGTAAAAAAATGTAAATTTTCCTTTGCGCTTGCCCGGTGGGTATGGTACAATGGGTTCATCCCGCCCGGGGCCTTCCCCCGGCGTGGCAACAACACTAAAGGAGCGCATAGCGAATGAAGGAACGATTCATTTCGGATCTGAAAACCAACGAAGACATCACCTCTTTCTTCCTGGTCAAGAGCATCGCCATTAAGGTGGGCTCCAACCGGAAGGCCTACCTGGATCTGCTGCTGGCGGACAACACCGGCGAGATCAACGGCAAGAAGTGGGACATCGCCGACGATGAGGTGGCCGGTCTTCAGCGGATCAAAGAAAACAACGTCATCAAGGTCCGGGCCCTGGTCACCGAGTGGAACGGCATGAAGCAGCT
>CADBQT010000180.1 GCA_902796875.1 uncultured Eubacteriales bacterium | reverse complement strand
TACGGCGGAAACCAGAGATGGTTTCTCGACCCCTGGATGCACATCGGGGGCTGCGGCGCCCTGACCATGTGCGACTTCCTCATCTATGAGGCGGTGTGCAAAGGCAGGAAAGACTGCTACCCCAAGGACCCCGAACACCTCACCCGGCGGGACTACCGCCGGTTTGGCATGGAAGTGAAGCCCTATCTTCGCCCCCGGGAGTCGGGGATCAAGGACCTGGGCACCTTCGTGGAGGGAGCCGCCCGGTATCTGGAAGATTCTGAAATCGAAGGGTTCGCCATGGAGACCCTGGAGGGAAGCACACCCCTGGAGGAAGCGGAGAAGGTGATCCGTGACCGGATCGATGCCGGTCTGCCCGTTCCCATGCTCCTGCTGAAGCACCAGGACAGCAAATTCAACTTTTTCGAATGGCACTGGTTCCCCATCATCGGGTATGAGGAAGAGGACGGAAAAATGCAGATCAAGACGGCCACCTACGGCAAGGCCCACTGGCTCCCTTTGGGAGAGCTTTGGGATACCGGTCAGGAGGAAAGGGGCGGTCTGGTCATCATAAAGGAGATGTGACAAAAGGCTTGGGAGGAAGGCCAAAGGTCTTTTCCAGGTGCCAGTCCATCATATGATCCCGAATGGCCTGCAGGGCCTCATCATCGGGAAGACGGATCTCGCCGGGGACCATGTCCCCGGTGTTTTCTTTTTGTTCCTTTGGGTCCTCGTCGAACCGGCGAAGACACTGGTCGTAGTAATCGGCATAGCGCTGGCGATGCTCCGACGGGGTGCAGCCCCAAAGTTCCCGAAAGGCGGAATAGAAGTACTTGGGGTCGGAGAACCCGCAGGCGTAGGCGATCTCCGCGTTTGGCCGGTCGGTGGTCAGCAGCAGATGCTCCGCTTCGTAGCATCGGATGTATTTGATCATGGTGCTGAAGTTCCGGAAGATGGTGTGGCTGATGAACTGGGAAAAGTAGTTCTTGCTGATGTGCTCCGCCGCCGCCAGCTGGGAGATGGAGATCTTCTGATCGTAGTGGTCGATGCAGTAGGCCAGCACCCGGTGGAACCGTTCGTAAAGGTCCTCGTTCATATAGTCGTCCTGGTTCTCGTAGTTGAACCAGTTGAAAAACTGAAGAAGGTAAAAGGAGAAAAACTCCACCGGCTGGGCGTAATCCGACCGGGTATAGGCCTTCCCATAGGAGTCCAGAGCGAAGGAGAGGATCATGTCCTTGACGGCCTCCATGGCTTCCCGCTGATATCCGTAGCAGTGGTTGCTCTCACAGGCGAAGAAGACGTACCGGATCTGCTCCCAGTCGTAGGGGATGTTCTTCAGATCCAGATGGAAGATGAGGGTCAGGTTGTCCTCGTCGGACCAGAGGTAGTGGATGTCCCGGTAATCGATGGAGTGGATCTGACCGGCTGTCAAGGTCTGGGTCTGGTCCGAGGCCACCAGATGGACCCGGCCGGAAAGGCAGAAGACGATCTCCAGATCCTGCTGGTGGAAGTGGGGCATGGCCCTCTCGATCCTGCAAAGGCTGGCCTCGCAGGGGATTCCCTCCCGGTAGGGGACAGTCACGGCGGGAATGGTCATGGCGGATGAAGTCATAGGTTATTCCTCCTTGAGAGCATATTACACGAACCACCGGGTATAGTCAAATTTTCGTCTATTCGATTCAAAACACACAAAAAAAGGCTATAGCCATCACCGGCCTCCCGGGGGATAATTTGTATACAAGAAGAAATCCGGGGGTGGAACGCGATCCTCGGAGAGGTAAAAAACAAAGGAGAGATGACAATGGGTAAGAAAGTACTGGTGCTGGGAACAGGCGCACAGGGAACCACTGTAGCGAAGAGACTGGATCTGGAGCCCAATGTGGACAAGATCATCTGCGCGGACTACGATGAAGCGGCGGCCAAGGAACTGGCCGGCGAACTGAGCAAGGCGGAAGGCTTCTTCTGCGACGCCTCGGACAAGGCTCAGGTGGTCAAGCTCATCGAAGGGTGCGACCTGGTGGTCAATGCGCTGCCCCTGGCCTTTGGAAAAAACGTCATCGACGCCGCCCTGGAAGCGAAGTGCAACTATCAGGACTTCGCCGCGCCGGAAGGCTTCGAGGACACCTGGGAAAAGTGCATGTACCGGCTCCTGACGGAATACAACGAGAAGTTCAAGGAGATCGGCAAGCTGGCCATCATGGGAACGGGCTCCGCTCCGGGAACCATGTGTGTCGTTGCCCGGGATACCATGAAGGATATCGATGAGTGCGACACCATCTTCATGAACGTATACGAAGGCGTGGAAGCCAAGCGGTTCCAGCCCTACTGGTGGTCCCCGGTGACGGCTCTGGCCGATATGGACGACCTGCCGGTGGCCTGGATCGACGGCAAGATGGTCAACACCAAGCCTTTCTCCCTGCCCATCGAGCGGACCTATGACTATGTGGGTTATCCCGTCCGGTTCGTGGAGCACGCTCACGACGAGCCCTTCTATGTGGGCATGAGAGCGGACGAGCTCTTCAAGGGCTGCAAGAACGCCTTCTTCAAGTACGGCGGTGTCGGTATCGAGTTCGCAGAGCCTCTGGCAAGAGCCGGGCTGCTCAAGAGAGATCCGGTAGAGATCGACGGACAGATGGTGAACACGCACAACGTGATCCTGAGCAAACTTCCCCATCCGCCTCGCTTTGCGAGAGAGATCGAGGAGATCCTGGAAGAGGGGCTGGTCTCCGATACGGGAGCATTCGTCGTCGAAGCTCTCGGTAAGAAGGACGGCAAGGAAGTTCGCGTGGAATCCCACCTCAGTGCTCCCGGATTCGTGGAATCCTTCGAGAAGTTCGGCGTGACCGGTGAGCAGTATCTGACCGGACAGGGCGGATTCCTGTTCACCAAGCTCTTCGTCAACGATCAGCTGGATCAGAGCGGATTCATTTCTTCTGCGGAACTCACCGAAGAGGCCAACGACAAGTATCTCGAATATGCCGCAGAGCTTGAGATCACTATCGAACGCAGGATCATCTACGACGATCCGTACTTCAAGGAAGCACCTCCCGTCAAGGAGTATCTGGAGTGGTGGGAGCAGCCGACCATTACGCCGGTAGAACTGTAAACACTTTCTGACGAGTCGTTCATGAACACTCTGATACCATTCATTTGCCTTGGGGCAGGGGCGCTGATCAGTTGGCGCGGTCTGCCCCAGGCTGTTCT
>CADBQT010000179.1 GCA_902796875.1 uncultured Eubacteriales bacterium | reverse complement strand
TGCGACGAAAATGACGGAGATCCCGGCCCGCGGTCCTCCCAGATGCCTCATCCCCTCATGGATCCTGTCCTTCAGAAAAACGGAGACCGCCGAACCGATGAGCATCCCGACGATCCAGTACCCGATGATCTGGTGAAACTGGATGTCGAAATAATACCAGATGTATATGAGTTCCCCTTTCAGGGCCTCCCACTGCTCACTCATCGATGGTCACCAGCCGGTAATTCCGGTTGCCCAGGGCGATCCGTTCTCCGGCATCCAGGGTGTGCAGGCCGTTTCTGCTCTCGATCCGCTCCACCAGAGACCCGTTATCCGGCATGGTGTACACCAGATCGATGGCCGCCTGATCGCCAGCCAGGGGATCGGTGGATGCCAGGATCCCGATGTCATGCATGTCCGGCTCTGCAGGATCTTTACTGCAGTCACAGTCTACCGACAGACGGTTGAGCACACTGATGTAGAGGATCCGGTCTCCCATGTAGATGTCCACCGCCTTGGCGGCATCCGCCATGGATTCCAGGAAAGCATCCTGATCCTCGTACTGTATTCCTTCGGTACGGGTTCCGGCCGTATGGATCAGGGCCTTACCCTCGGAAGAGGCGAAACCGATGGAGGCGTTCTTGATCGCCCCACCGAAGCCTGCCATGGTATGCCCTTTGAAGTGGCTGAGGACCAGATACGAATCGTAGTTGGTAAAGTGAGATCCGACCCGGTCTGTTTTCAGTCGCAGCCCATCCTTTACCGGGATCTCCATATCCCCTTCTTCATCCAGGATATCCAGATCCGCCACGTCCAGCAGACCGTTGTCCTTGGCCTGTTGCCGGTGCACCGCTGTGGATGCCCGGTTCACGCCGTATGCGGTATTGCATTCCACGATGGTTCCATCCAGTTTGTGGACCAGTTGGGCGATCAGTTTCGGCCGGAGATAATTGCTCCTGGTGCTTTCACCCGTGGCCATCTTGATCCCCACATGGCCGTCAAGGGGTACATCCAGGGCGTCGTAGGCACGGACGAGTGCTTCGGGAGAGATCTCCGGGGTGAAGTATACGACAGGCGCGGACCGGTCATCGGTATTGTGGGTCAGGGCCTCCGGGGTGACCTGATACCCTCCGTTGGTGGTCACTGACGGATCGGGCTCAGGCGTCTGAGCGGGTTCGGTCCCGCCGCATCCGGCGAGGAATGCTGCTGTGGTGAGAATGATCCAGATCAACAGAAGTGTCGTTTTCTTCATTGTATCTCACGCCCTCCCGAGACGTATCCTTCCGATACTCTGATTACATGTTCAGTATATCCAATGGTCCGGGCACGGTCAACACGGGCAGGTAAGCCCGGCGTCAGTTCAGTGAGTTCCACAGCCAGAAGATGATGGCGAGACAGAGGATCCATCCGATCAGGAAGATGATGAGCCTCTTCTTTTCCCTGTGGATCGCCACGTATTCCCGGATCAGGGCGCTGGGCCAGAAGTAAAAGGCGACCCGGCTGCCGATCCCGGTGCATTTCAGTCCCAGCTTTTTGCAGTAGCGTATGGCCCGATAGACGTGATAGTTGCTGGTGACCAGGGCGATGTATTTCCTTCCCTCCCGCTGGTCGATCAGTTCCTTGGACCTGGCCAGATTCTCAAAGGTCGTGGTGGACCGGTCCTCCAGCAGGATATCCCGGTCCGGGATCCCTTGCTCCCGAAGGTGGCCGGCCATGGCCTCCGACTCGGAGAGGGTCTCGTCGTTCCCCTTGCCTCCGGAAGGGATCAGGATGGGCGGGGTCGGATCCTTTCGATAGACCTGGATGGCCTTGTCCAGACGGTCGGACAGGAGTTTGGACACCCTGTTTCCGTCCAGCAGTCCCGCTCCGTGGATGATCACATAGTCAAAGTCCTTCTTCCTCGGAATGATCATGAGAAAGAGAGAGTAAAGTGTAAACATGAGAAAGGACAGGGACAGGTAGATCACCGTCCCGCTGGTGAACAGTCCCGCCAGGGTCACGTCGACGATCACCGTGTCGGCCCAGGGCTCGGAGACCGACTGCAAAAAGGCCGGACCGGCTCTCTCCGCCATCGCCTTCATCCAGAGACGGCGGAAGTGGGAGTGAGTTCTGGTGCGCCACGCGGGTTCATGCGGGTGACGAGTTCGACCATCTGTGCGAGCCGGCGGGACCATTTCTTGTAAAGGCGCCTAATCCCAGAAATCCTTACTCAAAAAGTGAGATTCGAGTAATTACAGCTCTGTATTTACAATAAAAACCTCGTGATCTCCTCCCGGATGCATGGGCATGCGTTGGTGCGCTGGGTTTGTGGTTTCTCAAGTCGGCCGTTTTACGAACAACTCACCGGGTTTGGGAACAAGTTACAATTTTCCGGGTCCCGGAATGCCTTTGCAAAGGCAGAGGCCCCTTCCCTTCCCATTACCCGTTGAGTTACGAAAAAAGAAAAAAACGATCTCTCACTTTTTGGGAGACGAAACATCAGAATCCGGAAATTCACAATCAGGCTATGCATGACCATGCAGACCTGATGCATAGATATTCCGGTGCTTGAGAATATACATACGTTACAGAAAAAAATCGAAAGGAGACGACTATGAATATTACAGGATTTCGCCCGCTGATCGTGTCGAAGGATGCGGAGGCTATCAAGAGCGTGTTCGAGGAACTGGGCTTCGAGAGGCAGCATACGAAAACGGATATCGAAGGTGGCAGGAACACGAACTATAACATGAAGGATGCTGACGGAAACTGCATCAATATCGCCAGCTCCGAGGTCGTTCCCCAGGATCTGGTGTCGATCAACATCAACGTGGACGATTTCGACGAGGCTTACGAGTTCCTTATTTCTCGCGGTTTCAAAAACAGCCGGGGAGATCGGGTCACCGAGACCAGCTCATCTGTGGCAACCCATCTGGTCTCGCCGTCGGGTTTCTCCATCACCCTGACCCAGCATAGAAAATAGAGTGGCATCAGCGGGTCATTACCGTTCCGACCCTGGACCAGGGCGAATAGTACTTCACGCCTTTGACGATCTTATAGGTCCGAACTTTGATGTAGTATTTCTTGCCGGCTTTGAGTCCGGTAACGATCTTGGACGTG
>CADBQT010000178.1 GCA_902796875.1 uncultured Eubacteriales bacterium | reverse complement strand
CCCTCGATGTTCATCTCGTGGTTGCTGATGCTGACCCTGGAGCCCGGATCGATGGATGTGGTGATGAAGGCGTTACCACCGATGATGGAGCCTTCGCCGATGACCGTATTGCCGCCCAGGATGGATGCTCCCGAGTAGATGGTCACGTTATCCTCGATGGTGGGATGTCTGCGGGTGCCGTGAAGGGCGTGTCCCCCCTTGGTGGACAGGGCCCCGATGGTCACTCCCTGGTAGATCTTCACGTTCTTGCCGATCACCGAAGTGGAACCCACCACGATGCCGGTCCCGTGGTCCATGAAGAAATACTCCCCGATGGTCGCTCCGGGATGGATGTCGATGCCGGTGATGCTGTGGGCGTACTCGGACATCATTCTGGGCAGAAGAGGCACCCCAAGCAGGTGAAGCTCGTGAGCCACACGATAGATCGTGCTGGCCAGAAGCCCGGGGTAGCTGAGGACGATCTCTTCCTTGTTGAATGCCGCCGGGTCCCCGTCGAATGTAGCCTGGATATCCGTATTGATCATGGCCCGGACACTGGGGATCTTGCGGAAAAACTCCAGGGTGATCTCCCGGGCCGCATCCTCCAGGTCCTCCTCTGACGAACCGGCATATTTTTCGTCGAAGGCCAGGGCCAGCGCTACCTGACGGGACAGGTAGTACATGATGTCCTCGAACTGGAGGGTCAGCTTGCTGTACATGTTGTAGAACTTATAGCCTTTGTCCCGGTAGTATCCCGGAAACAGCACCCCCAGCAGCTTCACCACGATCTGGATCACCTCGTCCCGGTCCGGCTGATTGAAGATATCCATCTTGTCGATATCCCGGCCCTGGTCGTAGTCGGAGAGCACCAGTTCTACGATCTCATCCACTTCTTTTCTGATCTTCTTTTCATCTATGGTCATGTTCTGTTCCTTCCTTTTCTCTGTCCCTTCGACTCATCAGCCGCCCAGCTCGATCATCCGGTCGATGGGTCTTCTGGACTCTGCGATCTCCTCTTCGCTCAAGAAGATCTCCTCTCCCGAGGTCCCCGTGAGGCATCCGTAGACGTCCTCCAGGGTGGTGATCCGCATATCATGACACACGCACTTTGGGGAAAGCTCATAGAACGTCTTGTCCGGGCACTCGATGGACAGGTGTCTGGCGATGCTGTTTTCCGTGCCGATGACGAATTCGGACCGGTCGCTTTCCCTGGCGTATTTCAGGATCCCCGTGGTGCTTCCCACGTAATCCACCGCCGAGGAGACTTCCTTCCTGCATTCGGGATGGACCAGGATCTCCGCATCGGGATGCTCCCTTCTGGCCCGCTCCACATCCGCCGCGGTGATCTCCGCGTGGGAGGGACATCCGTCACCGAAAAAGGCAAAGGTCTTCTCCGGCATCTGTCCGGCGATCCATCCGCCCAGATTGGGGTCGGGGACGAACAGGATCTTATCCTCCGGCAGCTTCTCAATGATCTGCACCGCGGAGGATGATGTGACGATCACATCCACCGCCCGCTTCAGATCCGCCGTCGTATTGATGTAGGCGCATACCGTATATCCGGGATACTGTTTCTTCAGTTCCAGTACGTCTTCCCTGCCCATCTGACGGGCCATGGGGCAGTCGGCGTCGGCGTTGGCCAAAAACACCCGCTTCTCCGGAGCCAGAGTCTTCACCGTTTCCGCCATGAAACGAACACCGCACATGATGACCGTGCTCTGCTCCGCCTTCTGAGCCTGGAGACTCAATCCGAAGGAGTCTCCCATGTAATCCGCCACTTCCCACAGTTCATGATCCTGATAGGCGTGGGCCAGGATGCACACATCCTTTTCCTTTTTCAGGCGCAGGATCTCCTCCTGCATCTGTTTCTTATCCATCTGTTTCTCTCCTTTTGCGCGATCCGCCCCCTTCGGCGGCAGACTTATGTACCCATTTTAGCAAAGGCATTCCAGTTGTCAAGACGTGCCGGGGTGTATTGACACATGTGGATAACATGTGGTACATTTCAACCATGTACCCGGGAGGACCCTTCCCGGAGAAAGGGACAGAACCAATGAAAACGAACATTCTGATCGTCGGGAGCGGATGCTCCGGACTGTATGCCGCCCTCAACCTTCCCGCCAGCAAACAGATCACCATCATTACCAAGGCTGATCTGGAGAGCAGCGACTCCTTCCTTGCTCAGGGAGGGATCTGCATGCTGCGGGATGAGGCGGATTTTGAAGACTATTTCCGGGATACCCTACGGGCCGGTCACTATGAGAACGACCGGGAGTCGGTGCGGATCATGATCCGGGAATCCCAGCGGGTCATCGCCGATCTCATCAGCTTCGGCGTGGATTT
>CADBQT010000177.1 GCA_902796875.1 uncultured Eubacteriales bacterium | reverse complement strand
CCCTTCTTCCACGGCGGCCTTGACCCGACACCCCGGCTCCGCCAGGTGACGGCAGTTATCGAAGCGGCACTCGCCGCCTGCCTCCGCCATCTCCGGGAACAGGGCGGCCAGATCCTCCGGTTCCGCCTCGGGAAGATCGAAGGAAGTGAATCCCGGGGTATCGAAGAGGAGGCTTCCCTCCTCATCCAGATCAAAGAGTTCCGCGTGCCTGGTGGTGTGACGGCCTCTCTGCGATTTCTCACTGATCCCTCCCGTCTCCATCCGCTTTTGCCTGAGCAGACGGTTCAGGAGAGAGGATTTTCCCACTCCCGACGGGCCGGCCAGGGCCGAGATCTTCCCCCGAAGATGCTCCCGCAGGATCTCCAGATCCTCCTCCCCGTCCTTTTCCGTGCAGACGATGGGGTAAACCGGTTCATAGATCCGCTTCAGCTTCTCCAGATTCTCCCTTCCCCGAAGACCGGTGCGGTTCTCCTTTCGGGCCAGATCGCATTTGGTGATGCACAGGACCGCTTCCGTATCCGCCATCTCCGCCATGGCCAGGAGCTTATCGATCACCTGGGTGGATGGCTCCGGGCGGACGGCGGACGCGACGATCACGAAACAGTCCACATTGGATACAAAAGGCCTGACAAAGCAGTTCTTTCTCGGCAGAATGGCGGTGATCACACCGTCGTCCTCCTCCCCGCCGGGAGGTTCGAAGGAGACCCGGTCCCCTACCGCCGGTTTCATTCCCTGCTGTTTGAACAGACCTCTGGCTTTGCACCGATATACTGTTTCGCCGGATTTTACGAAGTAAAACCCGGCGATCCCTTTCACGATCCTTCCCTCCATGGTCAATCTTCCGGCTCTTCCTCAGGCGGCTCCGTAGGCACCTGGGTCGTCGGCGCTACAGTGGTGGGCGCTACAGTGGTCGTCGGTTCCGGTCCTTTGCTGACCGTAAGTTTGACCGAGGTATTCTTATCCAGGCGGGATCCGGAGTCGTACTGCTGCCAGATGACCTCCCCTTCCGAGTAGGTCTCGCTGTACTCGTAATCCACATCCCCCAGTTTCAGGTTGTTTTCTTTGAGTTCGTCCTTGGCCTCGTTTAAGGTCTTGCCCAGCACATAGGGCATGTTGACCATGGCCAGGGATCCGTCGCTGGCTACCAGGTTGACGGTAGATCCCTTTTCGATCTTCTTGCCTGCCGCAGGATCCTGGTCGATGATGGTACCGCTGGATTCCTCGCTGGCCTGGGAAGAAACGTTGGCCTTGAACCCGGCTTCCTCGATGGTCGCCCGGGCGCTTTCCTCGTTCATTCCCACAACATCGGGCACGCTTCCGTCTCCCGGTCCGGCGCTGGCGTAGACCGTCACTGTGGTCTTCGTCTTGATGGTCTCTCCCGGTTCAGGGGTCTGTTTGACGATCTTCCCGGCTTCCATCTCCTCGTCGATGACCGGTTTGCCTTCCTTGATCTTCAGATCGTTTTCCTCAGCTGCCGCCTCGGCTTCTTCGATGGTCATGCCGGTAAAGTCGGGGGCTTCGATCTCCTTGCCGCCGAAGAGGCCGAGGGCAAAGGCCGCCGCCAGTCCGCCGGCAACCAGAGCCGCCACGATGATGGCGATGATGATCCCCGTCTTTTTGCCCTTTTTCTTTTTGGCGTCTTTTCCGGGTTCATCCTCATCGGGATCCTCGCCGTCTTCGTATCCGGTCTCGGCGATGGGTCCGTCATAGGGAGACGTTTCTGCCGCCACACCGCCCATGAGGGCCGATTCGCCGGCTACGCTCCTGGCGTAATCCACATTGTTCAGGGCTTCGATCAGCTCGTCCGCCGACGCGTACCGGTTGATGGGGTACTTGTCCGTGCACTTCATGATGATGTGCTCCAGAGCCGGCGGGACGCCGCCCACCACCTGAGACGGTCTGGGCATTTCCCCGTTGATGTGCATCAGGGCGATGTTCACCGGGTTATCTCCGTCGAAGGGGACATTTCCCGTAAGCATCTCGTACATGACGATGCCCAGGGAGTAGATGTCCGATTTCTCATCCACGTATCCTCCTCTGGCCTGTTCCGGCGAGAAGTAGTGGACGGAACCGATGATCCCTCCGTCCGTATTCTCCACCAGGGTCGCCGCATTGACCGCCTTGGCGATGCCGAAGTCGGTGATCTTCGCCGTGCCGTTGGGGGTCATCATGATGTTGTGGGGCTTCACGTCCCGGTGGATGATGTGATTCTGATGGGCAAAGGCCAGGGCTGCGGCGATCTGTTTGGATATGGCGATCACCTTGGGATATGCCATTGGCCCCTGTTCGCGAATATAGTCGCTCAGCGCCCGTCCCTCGATCAGTTCCATGACGATGTAGTGGATGTTGCCTTCCTTGCCTACGTCGTAGATGTTTACGATATTGGGATGGGTCATGCTGGCTGCCGCCTGGGATTCCCGGCGGAAGCTTTCGATGAATTTGTTGTCGTTGATGAATTCCGGTTTCAGGATCTTGATGGCCACGAACCGATTGAGCAGCTTGTCTCTCGATTTGTAGACGACGGACATCCCGCCTTCGCCGATCCGTTCCAGAAGTTCATATCTGCCTGCAAGCACCTTGCTCATTTCAGCCTCCTTCTGTACTAGATCCCGACGCAGACGACGGTGATGTTATCCCGTCCCCCCGCCTGGTTCGCCAAATCGACAAGATCTGCGCAGGTGTCGTTCATGCTCTTTTTCTCCTTCAGCACTTCCAGCATGCGCTCCTCGCCCACTTCTC
This sequence comes from uncultured Eubacteriales bacterium, assembly GCA_902796875.1. GTDB lineage: Bacteria > Bacillota > Clostridia > Peptostreptococcales > Anaerovoracaceae > Lentihominibacter. Next base: position 5,508 of record CADBQT010000177.1, on the reverse strand, counting down.
CGTACAGGCCGTCGGTGCAGAGGATCAGCACATCTCCGCTGTGAAGGGGGAGTTTATAGAAGTCCGGGGATACGGCAGGTTCCGCACCCAGAGCCTTTGTGATCACGTTCTTCTGCTGGTGAGACTCCGCCTCATCCTCGGTGATCACGCCTTTGTCGATGAGTTCGTTGACGTAGGTGTGGTCCTTGGTGACCCGGGACAGTTCTCCCTGACGGAAAAGGTAGGCCCGGCTGTCACCCACGTTGCCGATGTATCCTTCTCCCCGGAAGAGGTAGGCCACGACGATGGTGGTCGCCATCCCCCGGTACTGGGGCTGATCTTTTCCCAGATCGTAGATCGCACCGTTGGCCGTTCCGATGGCCTCCGCCAGATATCCGAAGATCTGATCCGGGGTGGTGTTTTCCCGGATGTCGTTATCGTTGACGAAGCCGGCGATCTGGACCACCGCCGTGCGGCTGGCCACCTCGCCGGAATTGTTTCCACCCACCCCGTCGGCGACCATGTAGACATCGCTTCCCGGGATGACGAAACAGGCATCTTCGTTATTCTTTCTTACTACACCTTTGTTTGTCTTAAAACCTATTTGAACCATGAATGATTAAACCTTTCCTCCGCGTTATCCCTATCCGAGAAGTCCCGTCCGCTTCATCACGCAGATGAAGAATCCGTCAGTGCCGTTGACGTTGGGCAGCAGCAGGGTCCGCTCGACCTTCTTGAACCAGGTGTGCTTTTTCAGGAAGGCGTTGATGACCTGCTCGTTCTCCTCCGGATTGATGGTGCAGGTGCTGTATACCAGAGTCCCCTCCGGCTTGACGTACTCGGACGCCGCCGAAAGGATCGCCAGCTGCTTCTTGGGCATCTGCTCCAGTTCCAGGGATTTTTCTCTGTATTTGATCTCCGGTTTTCTCCGGATCACGCCCAGACCGGAGCAGGGAGCATCCACCAGTACCCGGTCCGCCTTTTCCACCAGAGTGGAGTCCACACGGGTGCCGTCCCAGGCTCTCGTCTCGATGTTGACGATGCCCAGACGCTTGGCTTCCCGATCCACCTGTTCCAGTCTTCTGCGGTAGATGTCCGAAGCGATGATCTTGCCCGTGTTGTTCATCCGCTCGGCGATGGCCGTGGTCTTGCCTCCGGGAGCCGCACACACGTCGATGACCAGATCTCCGTGCTTGGGATCCAGCTTTTCGGAGACCAGCATGGAACTCTCATCCTGGGGAGTGAACAGCCCCATCCGGTAAAGCTCCGAATCCAGAAGGCCGCTGCCTTTGATGATCAGCGCGTTCTTGCAGAGGGTCCCGTCTTCCACTTCGAAGCCCCGCTCCGTCAGCTGATCCACCAGATCCTTCTTGACGATCTTCAGCCAGTTGTAGCGAACCACCATGGGCGGTTTCTGATTGCCGGCTTCCAGAAGTTTTTCCACGAAGCTCATGCTGTAGAATTCCAGCCATTTTTCGATGATCCAGGGAGCGTAGGAATATTTCACAGACAGATACCGGATCTCATCCTCATCCCGCTCGGGCAGGGTCATGCGGATCCGGCGATTGATGTATTCTCTCAGCACGCCGTTGACCAGGCCCGCTTTGCTTTTGCAGTACTTTCTGGCCAGGGATACGCTTTCGCTGACGGCGGCGTATTCCGGGACGGAGTCCATGTACTCCAGCTGATAGACGCCCATGCGGAGGATGGTCAGTTCCTGCTTCTTCAGGCTGTCGATCCCCTCATCCACCAGCTGATCCAGATAGTAGTCCAGGGTCAGCTTCCGTTCCAGCACCCCGTAGACCAGTTCCCGCACAAAGGCAGGATTTCCGGGCTTACTGATCCGGATCTGATGGTTCAGCGCCAGATTGGAGTAGGCTTTCTTTGCTTCCACATCCATCAATGCGTTGTACGCGGTCTTTCTGTTGATATCCATTAGTTGTTGCTCCCTCTGATTAATAAGATACGAATAAGGTTCATAACGGAAACAGCCAGCGCGGCCACGTAGGTCATCGCTGCTGCCGAAAGGACTTTTTTGGCGCCTGTGACTTCATCTCCCTCGACGATGCCCAGTTCCTGGAGCTGAGCGATGGCCCGCTTGCTGGCATTGAGCTCGACAGGCAGAGTCACCGTGTGAAAGAGAACGACGACGCAGAACATGATGATCCCCAGATTGAGAAGCATATTTCCGATCCCGTACATGGTCGTGCTCTGGGCCATGGCCACCAGGATGATGCCGATGAAGATCAGGGGCCAGGATGCCCCGGACACCAGATTGACCACGGGAACCATGGACACGCGGAATTTCAGGAAACCGTATTCCTTTTCATCCTGGATGGCATGTCCGGACTCGTGAGCGGCGATGCTCACCGAAGCGATGGAATTCCCGGCGTATACGGCCCTGGAAAGGTGCATCGTATCCCTGGTGGGATCGTAGTTGTCCGTCAGTTCTCCATCGATCACCTCGATGGGAACGTCCTCCATCCCGTTGCTGTCCAGGATCATCCGGGCGGTCTGTCCGCCGGTGATCCCTTTTCGCGTCGGAATCTGGGAATATTTACGATAAGCGCTCTTCACCTTGCCCTGGGCGAACATGGTAAACAGGATCGCCGGGATCAGGATCAGAAACGTGGGATCAAATCCATAAAACATATCACTACCTCGTCATAATATTTTATCCTAAAACCGTCCCTTTTTCAATGGGATTGCCCCGTAAATATTCCCCGGCAGCCATGCGTTTTTTCCCGGGCATCTGAAGCTCCAGAATTCTTAAGATCCCTTCCCCGCAGGCCACGAGAATGCCCTCTTCCGAGGCGTCCAGCACCGTTCCGGGGGCAGAGGTGGAACTTTCGCTGCGGGCCTCGGCCTTCCAGATCTTCATCACCTTCCCGTCCAGGTGGGCAAAGGTCCCCGGCCAGGGGTCGAAGGCGCGGATCTTCCGCTCGATCTCCCCGGGAGAACATGCGAAATCCACCTGGCCGTCCTTTTTGGAAATCATGGGGGCGTAGGTGGAGTCTTCTTCGTTTTGTGGGACCGGATCGATCTGATCCAGGCCGTCCAGCGTCCTGACGATGAGATCCGCTCCCAGCTGAGCCAGTTCGTCGTGGAGCTGGCCGCAGGTCTTGGTTTCGATGGGGGTGGAACCCTTCAGGAGCATGTCTCCCGTATCCAGGCCTTCATCCATCTGCATGATGGTGATCCCCGTCTCGGCATCTCCCGCCAGAATGGCCGCCTGGATGGGGGCCGCTCCCCGGAACCGGGGAAGCAGGGATCCGTGAATGTTCAGGCACCCCTTTTCCGGGATGTTCAACAGTTCCCCCGGAAGGATCATGCCGTAGGCCGCCACCACGATCACATCGGGGGCAAGGTCCTTTATGGCCTGGAGAAACTCCTCGTTTCCCCTGACCTTTTCCGGCTGGAGCACGGGGATGCCCAGTTCCATTGCCTTTTCCTTCACCGGCGAGAACTGTACTTTTTTGCCCCGGTCCCTTCGCATGTCCGGCCGGGTCACCGCGGCGCAGATCTCATGACCTGCCTTTGCCAGGGCTTCCATGGCCGGGACGGCGAAGTCCGGCGTTCCCATGTAGACGATCCTCATTGGGCCTTCTCCTCTTCTTCCGGGTTCTCTTCACCTGCACGGAACATCTGCTCCGCCTTGTCCGGATACAGGATCCCGTCCAGATGATCGTATTCGTGGCACATGACCCGGGCGGCAAACCCTTCGAAGGTCTCCTCCTGCATGTTCCCATCCCGGTCCAGACCACGGATGGTGATCTTCGCCGGGCGGATGACCTTGCCGTACAGTTCCGGCACGGACAGGCAGGCTTCTTCCCCCTCTTCTTCCCCTTCCTGGGCAATGATCTCGGGATCGACGAAGTACCAGACTTTCTTTTCCTCCGCTTCCGGCTCCGGTTCCGCGACGAACATCCGCCGCATGATCCCCACCTGGGGCGCAGCCAGTCCGACGCCCTGGGCCTCTCTCATGGTGTCCACCATGTCGTCCAGGATCATCCGGATCCGGTCGGTCACCTCGTTCACCGGCCGACAGGACTTGCGGAGAATGGGATCTCCTTCGGTCACGATCGTTCTTAATGCCATAATCTTATTTCCTCCTGATGGTTATGCGAAGCTGTACGGATTGACGTCCGCGACGGCAAGGTACCGTACCCTTCGTTTCGTGTCCTCCTCTTTCAGGGCGCGGAGGATGCCCGTATACTGACTGCGTCTGCCCCGGGGACAGCGGATGACCAGAGAATAGCGGTACCGCTCTCCGATCTTGTGCATATACGCTTCCTGAGGGGGAAACACATTGCCCCGCTCCTTTTCCGGAAGGCTTCGGCAGATCTGTTCATACCAGTGGTTCGCCCCGTCTCGGGCCTCTGCTTCCCTCTCTGAGGAAAACAGGACCTGGATCATGTCCCCGAAAGGGGGATATCCCATGGCCTGACGGAACAGGGTCTCCTGGGCAAAAAATCCCTGGTAGTCCTGGGCCGCCGCATGGATGACCGCCGGGTGGTCCGGCGAGTATGTCTGGATCACCACTTCCCCCTGACGCTCCCCTCTTCCCGCTCTTCCCGCCGCCTGAGTGATCAGCTGGAAGGCCCGCTCCGGAGAGCGAAAGTCCGGGATATTCAGGGTCACGTCGGCGGAGATGATCCCCACAAGGCCAACGTTTCGAAAATCCAGTCCCTTGGCGATGAGCTGGGTCCCGATGAGGATGTCCGTCTCTCCCCGGGCAAAGGCCTTGAGCCTTCGGTTCAGTTCTCCCTTTCGCCGGATGGAATCCAGGTCGATCCGGTCCGTGGTCCGGCCGGGGAAAGCCTCCCGGATGGTCTCCTCCACCTTCTCCGTTCCGGTGCCAAAGTACCGGATCCGCCGGCTTTCGCACTCGGGACATTTCTCGGGAAGTTCCTCTTCGTATCCGCAGTAGTGGCAGCTGAGCCGCCGGCTGCTCCGGTGATAGGTCAGGGACAGTCCGCAGGTGGGACAGGAGATCACATGGCCGCACTCCCGGCAGGAGATGAAGGTCGAGTAGCCCCTGCGGTTCAGAAACAGCATCACCTGTCTTCCCTCCTCCAGATGGGCTTCCATCCGCCGGCAGAGTTCCCTGCTCAAAACGGAAAGGTTCCCCTCCCGAAGTTCCTTTCGCATGTCGATGATCTTTACCTGGGGAAGAGGCGTCTCGTTATATCGCTTCTCCATGGAAAGGATCTTATAGATCCCTTCCTGCCCTCTCTGGAAACTGGCCACCGACGGGGTGGCGCTGCCTAAAAGGAGCACGCCCTTATGGGCTTCATCTTTCAGCCGCTTGATGGCCACCTCCACCGTGTCGTATTTGGGGGTGGAGTCGGATTTATAGGTGGATTCGTGCTCCTCGTCTAAAACGATGAGCCCGATATTCTCAAGAGGCGCAAAGACCGCCGAACGGGCGCCGATGACGATATCGATCTCTCCCCTTCGGATCTTCTGCCACTGTTCATATCGCTGTCTTAAGGTCAGCCGGGAATGGAGAACGGCGATCCGCTCCTG
>CADBQT010000176.1 GCA_902796875.1 uncultured Eubacteriales bacterium | reverse complement strand
TTCTGGCCTTACTATAGCACTTTTGTTAGCACTCGTCAATAGTGAGTGCTAACATTTTTCAAAAAAATTTGGACCCCCTTATTTCACGTGGCGGTCCATGAATTTGATGGCCAGATCCAGTGCCTTTGCGGTCCGGAACCCCTTGGTCCCGTGGCCCTCCCCCTCCAGCACGTACCGGGTGGTCTCCTCCCCGGCCTCCTGCAGGGCAGTATGAAGATGCAAAGTCTGGGACGGCGACACCAGCAGGTCCTCGGTCCCATGGAAATGGATGAAAGGCGGCTCGTCCCCGTCGACATAGGTCATGGGATCCGACTTCTTCGCCTCCTCCGGCGCATCGGTGAGCGAAAGCCCGCTGTACACCCCGTTGACGTACTGGCTGTCCGAGCTTTCCGGCGTGTGCTGGGCCTCGATGGCCGCTTCCTCGTAGTCCGCCTTGTTGTTCACGATATCGCAAAGTCCGTAAAAGTTGACCACACACCGAATGTCCTCCGGCTTTTCGCAGGCGGTCAGGGCTGCCACATACCCGCCCCCGGAGTTGCCCATGAGGACGATCCGGCTCGCGTCCAGGCCGTATTCGTCGGCGTTTTCCTTGACCCAGTCTACGGCGCCCCGCACGTCGTCCACCGCATCGCAGTATCTCCCCTGTCCAATGACGTGGTACTGGATGATGGCCACGGCGTACCCGTGCTGGATGAGATATTTGTGGACCCCCTCGTATTTATCGTCGATCTGGCAGCTGATGAATCCGCCCCCGGGCACAAAGATGATCACCGGCTGGGCGCTCCTCGCCGCCTCGTTCCGCTTCAGGATCATGCGAAGCTCCAGGGGCCCCCCCTTATCCTTGCCGTCGGTCATGGTGGTCGTGCGGTAGATGATGTCCTCGGCGTTGACCTTCAGGGACTTATCCGCCTTTGCGGCCGGCTCCTTCTGCCAGTCCACCACGGTGCTGGTGGAGGTGTCCGCCACGTGCTCGATCCGCCGCCCGGTGACGAAGATGGTCCCGTATCCGTTCTGGATGTACTCCACGTCCGGCTGGTCGGTGACGCAGCCTTCTTCCTGGCCGCATGCGGTGAGGGTCGCTCCCAGGATCAGGGTCAGCGCCACCGCAAAAGCAACGGCCGCACCTCTCCCAAAGGCAACGGCCGCACCTCTCTCAAAGGCAATGGCCACGCTTCGTCCAAAGGCAATGGCCGCGCTTCGTCCAAATACTGCGGCTTCCCGGCCCGTGCCAGCCGCCCGCTGTCTCCTTTCTCGGTTGTCCCATCTTGTTTTCATGGCTTCAGTATACCAAAAACGAGACCGCCCTGCCACCGAGCCCCAGCAATGGTGCGTTTTTTGAAGGCTTCCCGGCCGGTCCTTGTGAAGATTTTCATTTTGCCAAAACAAAAGCGCACCATTTCTTTAACAAATGGCGCGTTTTTGATCGATCAAATTCTAATTCTTCACTAAAAGGCGGAATTCCCCTCGGCAGAGCAGCATTACGTCAACTGATTTGCCGATTTGCGCCTCGGATCATCGAATTAGACACCAATTTACATTTATTTCCAGCGCAGGATTGGGGGAAGGAGTCGCCAAGCCCCGCGAGGCATCACCGGGCGGCCAAAACACGGCTGCCCCCTATTCCAACGCTTCCTTTCTCGGGACGGAGACCTTCACGTCGTAGCAATCGAACATCTCGTCCAGTTGCTTTTGATCCTGGCGGGAGGACAGGACGCTGACGATCGGCACGATGACCAGGCTGCCCACCATGGCGATGACGCCGGAGCGGACGGAGGACGCGAAGATGTAACTGAGCGCCGTTCCCCAGCCGCTGATGTCCGCCCCCGTGAAGGAGATGAACATCTGGATGATCATCAGGCCACAGCCCCAGATGAAGGAGGCATAGCAGGCCGCCCGGGTCACGCCCTTCCAGTACAGTCCCAGGAGGAACGGGGCCAGGAATGCTCCGGCCAGCGCGCCCCAGGACACGCCCATCATCTGGGCGATGAAGGTGAATTCCGGGTGGGCATCCTTGATCACCGCGATGACCGCCGAGATCAGGATGAAGAACAGGATGAGGAGCCGCATGACGCTCACCTGCTTCAGCTCGTTGAGCCGGTCATGGCTGAGGGGCTGGATCACGTCCAGGGTCAGAGTGGAGCTGGAGGTCAGCACCAGAGACGACAGAGTCGACATGGATGCGGAGAGCACCAGCACGATGACGATGGCGATGACCAGAGCCGGCAGAGTCGAGAGCATGGATGGAACCACCGTGTCAAACAGAGGCGTCACCCCGTCGCTCTGATAGGCGACTTTGTCGGCATACAGGCGGCCGAATCCGCCCAGGAAGTAACAACCCCCAGCCACGATGATGGCGAAGAAGGTGGAAATGATCGTTCCCGTATGAATGTCCTCCTCGCTTTTGATGGCGTAGAATTTGTTGACCATCTGCGGCAGCCCCCAGGTTCCCAGAGATGTGAGCAGCACGACAAAGAGGAGAGCCAGAGGATCCGGGCCGAGGAAGGAGGTGAAGGCTCCTCCGTTCCACCCCTCGGCTTCCACCGCGGAAAGCTTCTGCATGGAGGAAACCAGGCCGCCGTTGGCCATGAGCACCGATCCGATGACCGCGCAGATCCCGAAGAGCATGATGATGCCCTGAATGAAATCATTGATGGCCGTCGCCATGTATCCGCCGAAGACCACATAGAAGCCGGTGAGCAGAGCCATCAGGGCGATGACGACCCAGTAGGGAATGTCAAAGACCAGGCCGAAGAGACTGGACAGACCGTTGTAGAGGGACGCCGTATAGGGAATCAGAAACACGAAG
>CADBQT010000175.1 GCA_902796875.1 uncultured Eubacteriales bacterium | reverse complement strand
TTTGCGATGGCGTTGGCCATGGCCTCTTCTCTATCCAGGCCCATTTTGTTCCGGTGCTCCTCGTAGCTGTGCCACAGGAAGATGGAGTAATCCGTGGTCACCGCCAGCTGAAGCACGGCGGCGATGGCCTGGGTGATAAAGGAGATCTCCCCCTGAAAGATATTCGATCCCATGTTGTAGAGGATGGCCATTCCGATGCCGCCCAAAAACAGGAAGGGCAAGGCGAAAGAATTGAGGAAAATGCCCAGAACGATACAGGCCAGGGCAACGGCCACGGCCACATAGATGGGCTCCTCGTGTTCGATGAGTTCCTTAAGGTCCTCCACGAAGCAGGTCATCCCGCTGATGAAGCACTGCTTGCCGCCGATCTGGCGGATCTTCACCACAGCGTCCAGGGATGCGTCGTCGGAGGTGGGGGTATCGAAGAACACGGCCATCAGGGTGGTGTCCCCGTGTTCGAATTTGTCCACCACCTCTTCGGGAAGCATGATCTCGGGGACGGACAGATCCAGAACCGAGTCGTACCAGATCACCGTATCCACGTGATCCACCGCCTCGATCTTCTCTTTGAATCTGGCGGCATCCCGGGTCTTCATCCCGTCCACCATGACCATGGCGAAACCGCCCTTGCCGAAATCCTCCTGAAGGATGTTCTGTCCTTTGATGGTATCGATGGAATCGGGCAGATAGGTCAGCACGTCATAGTTGATCCTGGTGCCGATCATGCCGAATACCGACGGGATCAGAAGCAGGACCGCCACGACGAGGATGATCTTCCTTCGCTTTATGACTCCCCTTCCAAAAGTCAGCATCACGAGAGATCTCCCTCCTCTCGTGACTCATGGATGTGTTCTTCCATCACCTCGACGGAGCCGTCCAGCAGGATCCGGACGATCTCTCCCTCTTTTTTGGTCACGGACACGGCCAGTTCCCCGGCGGGCTGGCAGAAGGTGTACGCGGAAGATCCTTCCCCGCCCTTTGCCGGATCTTCGGACATAGCCAGGGCGCATCCGCAGGCCACCGAACCGGAGGCGCAGCTGCCCTCGAAATAGACGGTATCCACGTCCCGCACGTAGACCACGGGGACCAGGTGCTCCCGGTCTTCTTCGAGAAACATCATCCCAAAGGCAGGGGGATCCATGGCAAGATCCCGGTAGAACCAGGACAGGATCCGGTCCGTCAACGGTTTGTCCGCCGTCACGCCGGTAAGGACCAGATGATCGATCCCCTCAAGATGGACCAGGGTGCCGGTCACTTCTTCTCCTCCGGTCACGGAGGCGGGAATGACGAGCTCTTCCTGGCCTTTTGGCAGGGGCATTTCGATCTTCACCCGGCCCGAACCTCTCACATCCTCTTCATCGTTTTCGTCGAAGGTGACCCAGGCTTTAAGTGGGGCTCCGGATCCGCTGACGGAAACGTCGATCTCCTGGTCAAATAAGCCTTTTTTCACCGCCTGATCCATGGCAAAGGCCCGACTGGCGTTGCCGCAAAACTCCAGACCGGCCATCTCCATCTTCTCTCCCCCCTTGCCGTCGGGCAGGATAAAACCGACCTGTTCCGCCGTGGGACAGGCATGTAAAAGTTCTTTCGCGGCTTCCTGATAGTCCTCCCTGGACACGGGAGAAGTGATGAATACGGTGATGTTCCCCGCCGGATCGGCGAGGAAATAGTCCAGGCTTCTTCTTTTCATGGGTCATCTCCTGTTGTATACTGGTTACGTCGTATACTGTTGACAATTAATTATAGCACAATCGAAAGGAAATAAAAGGTGAACTGATGGATCCGAGAATACAAAAATTGTCCAAGCTTCTGGTGGAATACTCCTGCCGCATCCAGCCCGGCGAAAAGGTGCTGATCAGCTATGAAGGCGCCGAGTGCAAAGGCCTGGTCCGGCAGCTGATCAAAGACGTGTACGCCGCGGGCGGTCTTCCCTATGCGGAGATCCGGGACACGGCCATCACCCGGGAGATCCTCCTGGGCTGCACGGAAGAGCAGCTGAAGTTCAAGGATGAGATCGATCTGGCGGAGATGAAAGGCATGCAGGCCTATATCGCCATCCGGGCGGGAAACAACGCCTCCGAACTGGCGGACGTGCCCTCGGAGAAGATGAGCATGTACAACCGTCTCACCCGGCCCACTCTGGACTGGCGGGTGAGCAAGACCAAGTGGGTGGTGCTCCGCTACCCCAATCCCTCCATGGCTCAGCTGGCCGGTTCCAGCCTGGAAGCCTTCGAGGATTTCTACTTCGACGTGTGCACCCTGGACTACGGGAAGATGAGCCGGGCCATGGATGCTCTGGTGGAACGGATGAACCGGACGGACAAAGTGAAGATCAAAGGGCCTGGAACGGATCTGACCTTCTCCATAAAGGATATCCCCGCCATCAAGTGCGACGGGAAAATGAACATTCCCGACGGGGAGGTCTACACGGCTCCCGTCCGGGATTCCATGAACGGGATCATCTCCTACAACACTCCTTCCGAGGAGCAGGGCTTTACCTACGAGAACATCGTCTTCGAGATCGAAAAGGGCAAGATCGTGAAAGCCACGGCCAACGACGAAAAGAGGATCAACGATTATCTGAATACGGACGACGGGGCCCGGTATTTCGGCGAGTTTGCCATCGGCGTCAACCCCTTCATCCTGGAGCCCATGAAGGACACCCTCTTCGACGAGAAGATCTGCGGCAGCTTCCATCTGACTCCGGGCAGATGCTATGACGAAGCCCCCAACGGCAACATCTCCGCCATCCATTGGGATCTGGTGATGATCCAGCGTCCCGAGTACGGCGGAGGTGAGATCTGGTTCGATGATGAGCTGATCCGAAAGGACGGCCTGTTCGTTACCGAGGATCTGAAGGATCTGAATCCCCAGATCCTGGGACAGGCCTAACGTTTCCCCATATCCACGACTTCGACGGAGATCGAATCGCCGGCAGCTTCCTCCGGATCATCCGAAGGAAATTCCTTGCCGACCTTTCGTTCTCCTTTTTTGATCTCTTCGATCACCTTGTCGCAGTCTTCTTCCGTGAAGTTCTGCAGCCGGCTGTTCTCCATCTCCAGGCTGACCCCATCATTGGTCAGATCGTAGGTGAAGATGGATTTGCCGCCGAAGTTGTTCCTGCGATAGTTCTTCAGGATGTCGGTGATGGCGGTGCCGATCTCCTTTTTGGCGGAGGTGATCACCGTCTCCGACATGCCGCTCTGATCCGTATCCACGCCGATGACAAGGCCGCCCCCGGCTACGGCGCCCTTGATGATGGACCGGCCCAGATTGCCTCCGCAGGCGAAGATGACCTGGGTGCCGTTTTTATACCACTCCGTCACTTCCTTTTCCACGTCGTTATCCGGATCGTAGGTCCCCGCGTAGGCGTATTTCACCTTCACGTCCTTGGCGCCCTTATCCTTGGCCGCAGCCGCTGCCCCCTGGAGGAAGCCGTAACCGTAGCGCTTCACCGGGGGAGAATCCTTGCCGCCGATGAAGCCCAGCTGGGTATACCCTTCAGCCACCGCCGCATAACCGGCCAGATAGCCGGCCTGTTCCTCGGCAAAGAGAACGCCGGTGCTGTTGGCCGCCAGTTCGTAGTTGTGTTCCTCGTCTCTGGGTACTCCGTCGATGAGGACGAAGTAGAGATCCTCATATTTCTGCTGGGCCGTATGGACCACCGTCTCGAAGTTGCTGCCGGCGAAGACCACCAGCTTGGCCCCTTCTTTTTTGGCCTTTTCCACGGCTTTCAGATACTCCTCGTCCGTATCCTCCGTTGCCGGATAGTACTGACAGGTCATCTCCTCCTCCGTGCAGAAAGCTTCGATGCTCTTCCACGTGGATTCCCAGAAAGATCCGTCCTGGACCCCGGCATGGCCGGTGATCATGGCGATCTCGAAGCTGGTGGGCTCCTCCACAGCCTTTTCCTCTTGCCCGCAGCCGGTCATCACAAGCAGGCCGAAGATGAGGATGAAGCACGCCAGAACCGCTCCTGCCCTACGCCTTCCCAATAAGGGGTCTCGTTTACCAGGATATCTTCTTCCTTTCATGATCATTTTCCTCCGATCCGGTGATGGATCAATGCCGGGATATCCGGCTCTCCTTCTTTTATCACAAAGGCCGAGGCCGCCTTTTCCATTGCGCTTCTCAATTTATTCTCGTCGCTGCCGAAGAGGGTGCAGAGGGCCTCTCCCTCCGCTACCGGATCCCCGATCTTTTTGTTCAGCAGGATCCCGGCGCCGTGATCGATCTCGTCTTCCTTGGTCTCCCGACCCGCTCCCGTCATCTGAGAGGCTTCTCCGATGAGCATGGCGTCCAGTTCATGGACGAAGCCGCAGGAATTGGCGGTCAGCTGGACCGATCTTTCGCTCAAAGGCAGCAGTTCTTCCTTCTCCGTGACGGCGGGATCTCCTCCCTGACCGGCGACGAACTTGCGGAAGACCTCAAGGCCCTGCCCGGATCTTAAGGCTTCCTCTGCCTTTGCGAGACCTTCTTCCGGAGTATCCGCCTGTTCGCCCATGTAGATCATCAGACCCGCCAGTTGGAGAGACAGGGTGGTGATGTCTTCAGGGCCCTGTCCTATCAGCACGTCGATGACCTCCCGGATCTCCAGGGCGTTGCCCACGGCCTTGCCCAGGGGCTGGTTCATATCGGTGATCAGGGCCATGGTCTTCTTCCCGTCCGCCTGGCCGATCTCCACCATGAGCTCCGCCAGCTGCCGGGCATCCTCCTCCGTCTTCATGAAGGCGCCCCGGCCGCACTTCACGTCCAAAAGGATCCCATCCGCTCCCGAGGCCAGTTTCTTGCTCATGACGCTGGAGGTGATCAGGCTCAGGTTGTCCACCGTTCCCGTCACGTCCCGAAGGGCGTAGATCTTCTTGTCCGCCGGGGCGATATGGGCCGTCTGACCGATGACGGAGATGCCGTTTTCGTTCACCAGCCGGAAGAAATCCTCCTGAGGCAGGGACGTCTGAAAGCCGGGAATGGATTCCATCTTGTCCACGGTGCCCCCGGTAAAACCCAGTCCCCGGCCGCTCATCTTGGCCACCGGCACTCCGCAGGCGGCGGCGATGGGTCCGCAGATCAGGGTGGTCTTGTCCCCCACTCCTCCTGTGCTGTGTTTATCGATCTTGATCCCGTCGATGGCGGTAAGATCCGCCACGTCCCCCGATTCCTTCATCACCCGGGTGAGCAGCACCGTCTCCTCCCGGTCGAGCCCCCTGAGGAAGGCGGCCATGAGGAATGCGGACATCTGATAATCGGGAATCGTTCCTTCCGTATATCCGTCCACCATGTGGCGGATCTGGCTTTCGGTGAGTTTCTTTCCTTCCCGCTTGGCGGTGATGATCTCGATGGTGTTTTCCCCGCTGTTGATGATCATGGAACTCATGTCCTCTCCTGTAGGTGTCCCGGCTCTTCCCTGGGTGATCAGAGCCGTCGCTGTGGCGCCGATGTCGGCAAAGGTGTCCCGGGTGCCCAGATCCTTTCCCGGGAGCACCGATGCTCCCGCGAAGATCCCGAATACGTGCTCCCGTGTGTGGTCGAAACCCGTGTGGTCCGGGTCGTTTCCGTGGTCTGCGCAGAGGATCAGAAGATCCTCCGGTTTCATGGCCTCCCGGATCTCCGGCAGCCGCCGGTCGAAGGCTTCGATAGCCTGGGCATACCCTTCCGCATCCCTTCGGTGGCCGTACTTGGAATCGAAGTCCACCAGGTTGGTGAAGATGAGGCCGGTAAAATCCCGTTTCAGGGCTTCAATGGTTTTGGTCACGCCGTCGTCGTTGCTCTCCGTATGGATGGCCTCCGTGACTCCCTTGCCGTTGAAGATGTCGCTGATCTTGCCGATGGCGCAGACCGTCTGGCCGTCCGCCCGGATCAGATCCAGCATGGTATCTTCGGGCGGATCCAGGGAATAATCCTTTCTGTCCGATGTGCGGACCCGCTTTCCCTCTTCGTCGATGATGTATGGACGGGCGATGACCCGGCCGCAGGCGTAGTCTCCCACCATCATCTCCCGGGCGGTCTCGCAGATCCGGTAAAGTTCCTCCAGAGGGACCACCGCCGTATTGGCGGCGATCTGAAACACGCTGTCCGCCGAGGTATAGACGATGATCTTCCCCGTCTCCTCGTGCTCCGGACCCAGCTTATCGATGATCTCCGTCCCCGACATGGAACAGTTGCCCAGGATTCCCCGTCCGATCCGGCGGGAAAACTCCGCCAGCAGATCCTCCGGGAACCCGTCGGGCCAGGTCTTGAAGGGGATCATGGTCCGAAGGCCGGCGATCTCCCAGTGGCCGGTGATGGTGTCCTTGCCCCGGGAGGCTTCCCGGAACCGTCCGAAGGCCCCTTCGGGAGCCTCTACCATAAGGCGCTGTCCCGCCGCTTCCTGGATGTTCCCAAGCCCCAGTTTTCTCAGATTGGGGATGTCCAGGGGCCGGTGATCCAGAATGTGGCCCAGGGTATCCGTCCCGGCGTCGCCGTATTCGACGGCGTCCGGCAGGGCGCCGATACCCAGACTGTCCAGAACGATGATGCAGACTCTGTTGATCCCAGATTTCATGATGCTATCTCCTCTATTTGATCTTCATGGGCCGACAGTTCAGATAATCCAAAGAGGTCAGGTGATAGGTGACCCCGTGATATTCTCCTTTGATGGCCTTTTCGAAGCCTTCCTCCCCGTGGATGTGACCGTAGTAGACATCCTTCACGCCGTAGTCCTCGAAAAGCTGCTGAAAACCGGAAAACCGGCGGATGTCCGACACCGGGGGATAGTGAAGGACGGCGATGATGGGATCGTCCCCCTCCTCTTCCCTGGCTGTCCTGGCCTCCCGAAGGGAGTTCTCCAGCCGCAGCAGTTCTCTTCGGTAGATCTTCTCGTCCTCCGGGGTGAAATCGTCGTTATCGGGAGTCAGCCAGCCGCGGCTGCCGCAGATGTAGACCCCCTCCCGGTGAACGTGATCGTTCTGGAGAAAATGCATGTCCTCGTACATGGCGTTCAATTTGGTGATCCCGTTCCACCAAAGGTCGTGGTTTCCTTTGAGGAGGATCTTCTTTCCCGGCCGGGCGTGGATCCAGTCCAGATCCGTCTGGGCTTCGGAAAGCTTCAGCCCCCAGGACAGGTCTCCACCCAGGATCACCGTGTCCTCCCCGCCGATCTCCTCGTTCCAGGCCTTTTCCAGCCGGGAAACGTGATCCGTCCAGCGGGGCCCGAAGGGGTCCATGGGCTTGTCCGCCCCGGGAAAGAGGGCAAGATGGAGATCCGAGATGATGTACAGGCTCATGATCCCTTCACTCCCCGGGTAATGTCGTCGTAGGTCAGGTATTCTCCGCTCCCCTTGCCGGAAGGGCCGGCCATGTCCTCGGTAAACTCGGCGTAGGCCATGTCCAGATCCTTAAGGGCCTGGTTCATGCTCACGTGGTTTTCCTGGGTCTTGTGGTAGAGCTCGTTGTATTTCTTGTAGGGCAGATCCTCCCCTTTGGACTTTCCCTTCAGGGCGGTCTGCATGGTGACGTAGGATTCGCAGAGCTTGATGAATCTGCGGATACACTCCTGGCAAAGCTGGATCATGTCCTTCTCGGCGCACTCCCCGGCGGGCAGGTCTCCCGTGGGAAACTTCAGCTCGATAGCGGCCTTCCGGCACTTATGCAAAAGCTGGATGTTCCCGTCGTAATCCTTCTTCTGGAAGATCTTCCGAAAACGGGAATCGTTGGCGATCTTCACCTCGGCCTCCCGGAATTCCTCTATGCAATTGACATAAAACTCGTCGATGGTTTTGACGATCTGTTCTCTAAGATCCATGCTTTCCTCCATAGTCAGATCAGTTTCCGGACGACCCGGTATACGGTGGACGAAGAAAACCCCCGGCCGGCCAGCCGGCGGGCGGCCTTTGCCCGAAGCTTTTCCCGCTCCTCTCTGGTCAGATCCTTCTCCCGGGCGATGGCGGCCAGGTCGGTAATCACCTCTGAAGCCACCTGCTCCTCGTCGGGGATGTCCTCAAGGGAGCCTTCCGCTTCCCGGATGACCTCATCGGATACGCCTTTTTGCCGAAGCTCCCTGCGGATCCGGTCCATGCCCCGCCGTTTTTCCAGGCTCATGGTCAT
>CADBQT010000174.1 GCA_902796875.1 uncultured Eubacteriales bacterium | reverse complement strand
TCAAGGAAGTTTCCGCCATCTCGTCCTGCCATTTGAAGGCGATGGCGTCCCGGGGGAACTTGGCCGTCGCCCCCAGGGAATCTCCGTAGGCGATGTCATCGAAGATGAGCACCAGCCCGTCGGAGGGGATGGGGAACTCCTCGATCTTCCGGCCGAACTCCGCCACGGCGTCTGCCACCGTGTCCCGGTCGACCCCCACATTTTCCACCACGGCGAAGCCCTGGTCTTCCAGCCAGGCCGTCTGCTCGTGGCGGTAGTTCATCTGCGGGCCTCCTTCGGCCAGCGCAAAGGCAAAGAAACGCACGTGTCTCTTCGCCGTGATCTCGCTGTTCAGCTGACGGACCGTGCCGCTGCACAGATTCCTGGGATTCTTGTACAGGGCTTCCGCCTCCCCCAGTTCCTCGTTGATCCGCTCGAAGTCGGGATAACTGATCACCGCTTCGCCCCGGACCACGACCCTTCCTTTCTCCGGAAGGGACAGGGGAATGTTTTCGAACACTCTGGCATTGGGGGTGATCACCTCACCCGTGATCCCGTTGCCCCGGGTCACGGCAGAGGAGAGACTTCCCTCTTCGTAGGTGAGCACGACGGTCAGTCCGTCCAGCTTCCAGGACAGTCTCCCGGACTGATCCCCCAGCCAGGCGGCCAGGGCATCCACGTCCTTGGTCTTGTCCAGGGAGAGCATGGGGGAAGGGTGATCCTGCCGGGGCAGGCTGCTGACCACTTCATACCCCACCTGCCGGGTGGGACTGGAGGACAGGACCAGACCGGTCTCCCGCTCCAGGGCTTCCAGCTCATCGTAGAGCCGGTCGTACTCGGCGTTGGACATGATCTCCTTGTCCTTCTGATAGTATTCCTCGGAGGCCCTGCTCAGGATCTCCGTCAGTTCTCTGATTCGTTCCCGTTTTTCTTTCATGATTTTTTCTTCAGGGGGGCCATCCCCAGAGCCAGTTTCTTCTCCCCTTCTTCGAACCGGACCCGGACGATCCCGCCGCCGCAGGACAGGACTTCCCCGTCCCCGAATTTGGGGTGGGACACCACGTCTCCCGCTTTGAAATCCGTGTCCGCAGATCCGGACATGGCCGCCGCGTTGGTCTTGGTCATCTGCTTGGCGTACTTCAGCTGATCGAAGGGCCTGGGCGCCTTCTTCTCCCGGACGCCGTCGGTGAAGGCGCCGGTCGATTTGGCTTTCTTTTCCTGCTGCACGCCGTCCCCATCCAGCAGACGGGGATCGATCTCCCGCATGAACTGGGACTCCCGGGTGAAATCCGTCTTCCCGTACATGGTCCGCATCTCCGCGCTGGTCATCCAGAGCCGTTCCCTGGCACGGGTGATGCCCACGTAACAGAGTCGCCGTTCCTCCTCCAGGCCATCCACCCGATCGAAGGCGCGCCAGCCCGGGAACAGTCCGTCTTCCATCCCCGGCATGAACACGCAGGGGAATTCCAGTCCCTTGGCGCTGTGCAAGGTCATGAGGACCACCGCATCCTCTCCCGGATCGTGATTGTCGATGTCCGCCAGGAGGGCGATCTTCTCCATGAACTCCGCCAGGGTCAGTTCTTCGTTTTCCGCTTCATCGTCGTAGATGACCGACTTGAACTCCATCAGGTTCTCGATCCGGCTCTCGCTCTCGATGGTGTTCTGATCCTCCAGCATCTTCAGATAGCCGGACTGGACCAGCAGGCCGTCGTACAGATCGGAGACCCGCAGGTTATCCTTTTCTGCGGCAAAGCCGTCGATCAGTCCGGTGAATTCCCGGATGCCCTTTCCTGCCTTTGCAGATAGGGATCCCACCACCTCCTCGTCCGTCAGCACGTCGAAAAGGCTCTCTCCCCGGACCCGGGCAAGGGTCTGGAGCTTCTCCACCGTCTTGCCGCCGATGCCCCGCTTGGGTTCGTTGATCACCCGGACCACCGCCAGATCGTCGGCCCGGTTCTGGACCAGGCGCATGTAGCACATCATGTCCTTGACTTCCTTGCGGTCGTAGTAACGGAGTCCACCCAGCACCCGGTAGGGAATGTCCCGCCGGGACAGAGCTTCCTCGAAGGTCCTGGACTGGGCATTGGTCCGGTAGAGGATGGCGAATTCGCTGTACTTCCTCCGCCGGGATCCGTCCTGGGCGCTGTACTCTCCCTCGTGGAGGCGGTTGATCTCGCTGGCGATGTACCAGGCTTCCTCCCGCTCATCTCGGAGCCGGCACCAGGTGACCCGTCGGCCGCTGTCCGCTTCCGTCCAGAGCTTCTTGGACTTTCGGGAAGCGTTGTGGGCGATCACGCTGTGGGCCGCCGCCAGGATATTTCCCGTAGACCGGTAGTTCTGCTCCAGTTTCACCACCCGGGCGTCCCGGAAGTCCTTCTCGAACTCCAGGATGTTCCGGATGTCGGCGCCCCGCCACTGATAGATGCACTGGTCATCGTCGCCGACGACGCAGATGTTGTTGTGCTTTTCCGCCAGCATCCGCACGAAGGCGTACTGGAGCTGGTTGGTGTCCTGATACTCGTCCACCATGACGTAGTGGAACCGGCGGCGGTACTTCTCCAGGACCGTCTCGCTGGCCTCGAAAAGGCGCACCGTATTGAGGAGGAGATCGTCGAAGTCCATGGCGTTGTTCTTCTTCATCTGCTCCTCGTAGGCCGCGTAGACCTTCTGGATCATCTCCTCCCGAAAGTCGGTGCCGAACTCGGCGGCATACTGACGGGGAGAGATCCGGTTCTCCTTGCAATGGCTGATCCGGCTGAGAAAATAGGCTGGGTTGAATTTTTTCGTGTCGATCTGAAGATCCCGGCAGATGTTCTTCACCAGGGTCTTCTGATCCGTGGGATCGTACACGGCAAAATCCCGGGAATATCCCAGGACATCCCCGTCCATGCGCAGGATCCGCAGGCAAGCCGAGTGAAAGGTCATGATCCAGATGTTCAGGGCCTCTCCCGTCAGCTGCTCCACCCTGTCCCGCATCTCCTTGGCCGCCTTGTTGGTAAAGGTGACCGCCAGGATGTTGTAGGGGTCGATCCCCAGTTCATCCACCATGTAGGCGATCCGGCAGGTCATGGTGCTGGTCTTGCCGCTTCCGGCTCCCGCAAGAATCAACAGAGGCCCCTCAATGTGCTGAGCGGCCTCCCGCTGTTTGTCGTTCAGATTTTTCAGGTAGTCCTTCATTCCGTCATCCTATCAGTAAAGGGGCAGTCCCGCCAGTCCGGCGATCAGACGGTAGAGGAACTGGACGCAGGGAGAGATGATCATCCCGGTCACGCCGAAGACCACGATGGCCACCAGGATCCAGCTGCCGTAGCTGTAGATCTTCCAGTAGAGATCCGTATTCCCGAAGTTGAAGATCTGGGCGATGATGTTAAACCCGTCCAATGGGGGAACGGGAATGAGGTTGAATACCATCAGGACCAGATTGATGTAGATCACGTACTCCAGCATCATCCATACGGACGCGCCGAAGCCGGTCGTGAAAAAGCCTCCCGCGGTAACCAGAAGGATCTTCGCAATGAACGCGAAGACGATGGCCAGCAGGAGGTTCATGGTCACACCGGCGATGGAGACGAGGAACTCGTCTCTCCGCCGATTTTTGAACTGATACGGGTCGATCTGCACCGCCTTGCCCCATCCGAATCCGATGAAGAACAGGCAGAGCAGACCGGTCATATCGATATGAGCCAGGGGATTCAGGGTCACCCTGCCCTGAAGCTTGGGTGTCTGATCCCCCAGTTTATATGCCACGAATGCGTGGGCGAACTCGTGAAACGTCAGGCCGATGAAGATGGCCGGCAGGATCATGACCTTGTCCATGACCCACTGCATGGGGTCGGTGAATGCACCTTCCCTGAGGGACATGAAAGCCAGAAGCGCCACGATCACGATGAACGAAATGTTGATATTCCCTCGATTCAAAATCTTTTCCTCCGCTGTTTTGATATACCGTTCCCAGTATACCATTTTACGGGAGAAAAAGGTAGGGGAAATCGGCCTCTTACCCTTCGATATCGGGCAGTGTGGCGAAGCCTTCTTCCAGTTCCTCGTCGGTGGGGATGTAGTCGCTCATCTCCCCGTCGATGTACTTGCCGTAGGCCAGCATATCGAAGTATCCCGTACCGGTCAGACCCATGACGATGGTCTTCTCTTCTCCGGTCTCGATGCACTTCTTCGCCTCGTCCATGGCCGCCTTGATGGCGTGGCTGCTCTCCGGCGCGGGAAGGATGCCTTCCACCCGGGCGAATTCCACCGCCGCCTCGAAGACCTCCGACTGCTCGTAGGTCCTGGCCTCGATGTAGCCGTCGTCGTAGAGCTGAGAGACGATGCTGCTCATGCCGTGGTATCTCAGTCCTCCCGCGTGGTTGGGGGAAGGAATGAATCCGCTGCCCAGAGTGTACATCTTGGCCAGAGGACAGACTTTACCCGTGTCGCAGAAGTCGTAGGCGTACCTGCCCCGGGTCAGACTGGGGCAGGATGCCGGCTCCACGCCAATGATCCGGTAGTCCTTCTCGCCCCGGATCTTCTCGCCCATGAAGGGGGAGATCAGTCCGCCGAAGTTGGATCCGCCGCCGCAGCAGCCGATGATCATATCCGGCTCGATCCCGTATTTATCCAATGCGATCTTGGTCTCCATACCGATGATGGACTGGTGGAGCAGGACCTGGTTCAGGACGCTGCCCAGCACGTAGCGATATCCTTCCTTGGAGACCGCCGCCTCCACCGCCTCGGAGATGGCGCAGCCCAGGCTTCCCGTGGTTCCCGGGTGCTCCGCCAGGATCTTCCGCCCCACTTCCGTGGTTTCCGACGGGGAGGGGGTGACCTTGGCGCCGTAGGTGCGCATCACATCCCGGCGAAAAGGCTTCTGCTCGTAGGACACCTTGACCATGTAGACCTCACAGTCCAGATCCAGATAAGAACAGGCCATGGAAAGGGCCGTTCCCCACTGGCCGGCTCCCGTCTCCGTGGTCACGCCCTTGAGTCCCTGGTTCTTGGCGTAGTAGGCCTGAGCGATGGCGGAGTTCAGCTTATGGCTCCCGCTGGTGTTGCCACCTTCGTATTTGTAGTAGATGTTGGCCGGAGTGTCCAGTTTCTCCTCCAGGCAGTAGGCTCTTACGAGGGGCGATGGCCTGTACATCCTGTAGAAATTGCGGATGTCTTCAGGGATATCGATGTACTGGTTGTCGTTGTCCAGTTCCTGCTTGACCAGTTCCCTGCAGAAGACCGGTTCAAGTTCCTCGGCAGTCATGGGCTTTCCCGTTGCCGGATTCAGAAGCGGTGCCGGCTTGTTCTTCATGTCAGCCCGTACGTTATAGTACTGCTTAGGCATCTCTTCCTCAGTGAGATAGATCTTGTAGGGGATCTCATGGTTCTTAGTCATAACGTTCTCTCCTTCCTTTCTGCACTTCCGCATAGAGGAGGTGGTTGCAATATATAAAGCCTGTCCTCATACAAGGACAGGCTTTGACCTGCGGTACCACCTTGTTTGACGCATCGCTGCGCCCACTCTGCAGAGTGCCATCACACTCTTCGCCCGTTACGCCGGCGTCGCGTCTCGGCTAGTAGACCTGCCTGCAGGCCTTGCGGCCATTGCCTTTGCAGCTCGATCGTTCACCTCGCCCTCCGGGGCCCATTTACTGAAACTGCATCTG
>CADBQT010000173.1 GCA_902796875.1 uncultured Eubacteriales bacterium | reverse complement strand
CCGCTTACCCGGACGACTTCCTTGAGGACGTACTGGATGGTATCGATATCGAAGATGGAACTGGTGTCCTGCATGATGCAGGCAAGACGTTCGAGGCCCAGACCCGTGTCGATGTTGGGGTGAGGCAGGTCCGTATAGCTTCCGTCCTCTTCCTTGTTGAACTGGGTAAAGACCAGGTTCCAGAATTCCACGTACCGGTCGCATTCGCAGCCCGGCTTGCAGTCGGGGCTGTCACACCCGTACTTCTCTCCCCGGTCGAAGTAAAGCTCGGAACAGGGGCCGCAGGGCCCGCCGGTGCCGATCTCCCAGAAGTTGTCGTCTTTGCCCAGGCGGACGATCCGCTCTTCGGGCAGGCCGATCATGTCGTGCCAGAGACGGTAGGCTTCTTCATCCTCTTCGTAGATGGAGGCCCACAGCTTCTCCTTGGGCATCTTCAGCACATTGGTGGAGAAATCCCAGGCCCACCGGATGGCTTCTTCCTTGAAGTAATCCCCAAAGGAGAAGTTGCCCAGCATCTCGAAGAAGGTGCCGTGGCGGTCCGTGTAGCCTACGTTGTCGATGTCACCCGTACGGATGCACTTCTGGCAGGTGGTCATCCGTTTGGAGGGCGGCGTCTTGATGCCGGCAAAGTACGGCTTCAGGGGCGCCATTCCCGCATTGATCAGCAGCAGACTTTTATCGTTTTCCGGAATAAGGGAAAAACTTTCCCTCCGGTAGTGATCCTGTTCTTCGAAATAACTCAGGAACTTTTCCCTGAGTTCGTTTAATCCCATCTTCACCATGTCCGATGTTCCTTCCTTCTTGCTCGTTCACATAAATATACCCAAACAGTATAACACCATTTGGGTATAAACAAAAGGGTTTTCATCCGGTCGGGATGTCCCTTTGGCTCACGTTTTACTTATCCATGCCGCAGGGGTGGGCCTGGCTTGCCGCCTCCTCGTCCAGGGCGATGGTCTGGTAGAGGCGGTAGCCTCCGCTGAAGTTGTAGCTTTCGTAGCCCAGGTTGTCCAGGATCCGGCAGGCGATGTAACTGCGCAGGCCGCTCTGGCACATGACGTAGACGGGCTTGTCCTTCGGGATCTCATCCAGCCGGTCACGAAGCTCGTCCACCTGGATGTTCACAAAGCCTTCCACGTGGCCATGTCTGAATTCTCCCGGCGTCCGGGTATCCAAAAGCGTGACGCTCCCGTCTTTTGGCAGATCCGCCAGATCCTCGTAGAAGAACTGCTTCATGACCCCCTTCTCGATATTCTCCATCATGAATCCGGCCATATTCACCGGATCTTTGGCCGAGGAATAGGGCGGCGCATAGGCCAGATCCAGTTCCTTCAGCTTGGATGCGGGGATCCCGGCGTACATAGCTGTGGCCAGCACGTCGATCCGCTTGTCCACGCCGTCGTGGCCCACGATCTGGGCCCCCAGGACACGGTCCTTCTCCGGATCGAAGATCACCTTCATGGTCATCAGCTTGCCGCCCGGATAGTATCCGGCGTGGCTGACGGGAGAAAGATAGACTTTGTCGTAATTCAGCCCCTCTGCCTTTGCGGTCTTCTCGTTGATCCCCGTAGAGGCCACGGTCATATCGAAAAGCTTGATGACCGAGGAGCCCTGGGATCCGGGATAGGCGCTGTCTCCGCCGCAGATGTTGTCCGCGGCGATCCTTCCCTGCCGGTTGGCAGGCCCTGCCAGGGATATGACCGCATCGGTCCCGGTGATGTAGTGTTTCACCTGAACGGCGTCGCCTACGGCGTAGACGTCCCTGGCAGAAGTCTCCATGTGGTCGTTGACCAGGATGCTCCCTTTAAGGCCAAGCTCCAGTCCCGCATCTTTGGCCAGGTGGGACTCGGGAGATACGCCGATGGCCAAAACGGCCATGTCGGAACGGATGATCTCACCGCTGCCCAGGGTGGCGGCAAGGCCCTCCTTCTCTTCGGCAAAGGCCTTGACCGAGTCTCCCAGGATCAGACGGATCCCCGCCTTTCTCAAACGGGTATGGATAAATGCCGCCATCTCCGGATCCAGGGGATTCATCACCTGACCGGGCCGCTGGACCAGGGTCACTTCAAGGCCCATCTCCACCAGGTTCTCCGCCAGTTCGAGGCCGATGAAGCCGCCGCCGGAGATCACCGCAGAGCGGGCTCCTTCTCTGGCCACCTTGTCCCGGAGCCGGAATGTATCCTCCACCGTCCGCAGGGTGTAGACCTTCTCCAGGTCCGCCCCGGGCATATCCGGAACCACCGGCCTGGCTCCCGGGGAAAGGATCAGTTTGTCGTAGGGCTCATCCCACTCCTGACCCGTCTCCAGGTTCCGCACGGTCACCGTCTTTTCCTCGAGATGAATGGAAAGCACCTCGTGGTGTACCCGCATATCGATATGGAACCGAACGAAGAAGCTCTTCGGCGTCTGCAAAGTCAGTTCTTCCTTTTTCTCGATGACTCCCCCAACGTAATAAGGCAGTCCGCAGTTGGCGTAGGATATGTATCCGGACCGTTCGAAGACGACGATGTCCGCATGTTCATCCAGTCTCCGTATTCTGGCCGCCGCGGTGGCCCCTCCGGCTACTCCGCCGACGATCACGATCTTCTGCCCTTTGTTTCCCGTATTCATTGGCTTCTCCTTCCTGTGTTCTTTCCTGCTTCCCGGTCCAACCCCTATCTCTCCAGCCGTCCCCGGTATCTTCCGATGCCACCGATGTTGGTCACGGCGTCATACCCCATCCGGCTGAACTCCGCCGTGGCTCTGGCGCTACGGCCGCCGGACATGCAGTAGACGAACAGGGGCGCTTTTTTGCTCTTGGCCACCTTGGTGATCTTCTGCAGCTTGGACAGGGGCACGTTCTTGCTTCCGGGAATGTGTCCCGAGCTGTACTCCTGCGGCTCCCTCACGTCGATGAGGTAGGCTCCCTTGGTGTCTCTGTACTGATTCAGCCCCTCATGAATGTCCGGGCCTCTGAAAAAATCGAATAATCCCATTTTGTGATTCCTCCCTATGGTATCTGTTTTGTGTCTTCATCGGCTCGGGTCTCCCCTCGCCGGCATCCCAAGAATACTACCCTGGCCCCCGCCCCTTCCGTAACCAGGTCACAAAGGCAACGGAAATACTGTCATTAATTCTTATATTGATTCGCTCAGTCAGTAATTTGCTCTTTTTACCTGCTTAATCTCTTGTTTCAGGACGTGCAATCAACTGAGTATCGCTGATTTACTGTCGAAACCCAACATGAAGTCGAAGGCTGTCAGTAAATGAAAATGAACCGGCGTTCAGAGAAAGATTTTTACTGACCCGGATATTCGGATAACAATAAAAAAGTCAGTAAACTTAGAGATCGTACTGACTTTTGATCGGAACAAAGATTGATACATCAGTAATCGCTAG
This sequence comes from uncultured Eubacteriales bacterium, assembly GCA_902796875.1. Lineage (GTDB taxonomy): Bacteria > Bacillota > Clostridia > Peptostreptococcales > Anaerovoracaceae > Lentihominibacter. Next base: position 4,077 of record CADBQT010000173.1, on the reverse strand, counting down.
AGGATTACTGACAAGGCCGCGGATATAGGCCTAATAAAGCAGTGGGAAGGGCTATCTCCGCCGGCGGGGCATGGTGTGGGTGGATTCCCCCACCAGGTCCTCCAGGGCCTCGGCGATCCCTTCGTTGTAGGTGGGATGGGCCCGGACGCCCCGGAGCATGTCTTTGGCCGTCAGCCGATTGGCCAGGGCCGTGGTGAATTCCCCGATCATGTCGGTGGCCCGGGCGCACATCATCTGGGCCCCCAGGATCTCCCCATTATCCGGTGAGGCGATCACTTTGACGAATCCTCTCTCCTCTCCGGAGATCAGGGATCTGCCGTTGGCGCTCATGATGAATTTCCCCGCGACGATCTCCCGACCTTCCTCCTTGGCCCGATCTTCGGTCAGACCGACGGAAGCGATCTCCGGATCCGTATAGACGCAGGCAGGGATCAGGTCCAGGTCCTGGTCAGGCGCTTCTTTCGCCAGGTATTCCGCAACGAAAGTCCCCTGCGCGGAAGCCTGATGGGCCAGCTGCATGCCGCCGGTAATGTCGCCGATGGCGTAAACGCCGGGAATATTGGTCTGAAGTTTTTCGTCCACGGCGACGAACCGGCCGTTCATTTCAAGGTCCACACCCTCGGAGGCTACCCCTTCCAGGAAAGGCCGACGTCCTGCGGCCATAAGCACGTACTGGGCGGACGCTTCCTGGGGCTTTTCCTTTACTTCAAAGGCAACGGTAAGCCCGGTTCCATCTGCTGCGGGAAGGATCTCGCCGACCTTGGCCCCCGTATGAATGGTCACTCCACGCTTTTTCAGGATCATCTGCAGGTTCCGGGAGATCTCCTTATCGAAGTTGTCCAGGATCCTGGGCAGGGCTTCCACCACGGTCACGGGAATGCCCAGATCGGAATAGACCGAGGCGAATTCCATGCCGATGACCCCTCCGCCGATGATGAGCAGGCTCTCGGGAGCATGCTCAAGGGCAAAGAGCCCGTCGCTTGTCACCACACCGGGAAGATCAGCGCCGGGAATGGGGAGCACGGCGGGAACGGATCCTGTGGCCAGGATCACATTCTTCCCTTCCAGGCGAAGGACTTGCTCATCCTCCTGGTTTACCGTAACAATATTTCGATCACCTTCCGGAGACTGAAGCTGTCCGGTCCCCCGGACCACTTCCACCCCGTTTCCGGTCAGAAGCTGGTCCACTCCGCCGACCAGAGCGTCCACCGTTTCCTGACGATACCGGCAGATCTGGCCGTAGTCATAGGAAACAGACCCTGCGGACACGCCGAAACGGTCGGCTTCTTTGGCCCCGCGGTACGTCTCCCCCGCATGGATCATGGCTTTGGTGGGGATGCACCCCCGGTTAAGGCAGGTTCCCCCGCTTCTGTCCTTTTCGATGATGGCTGTCTTCAGTCCCGCCTTGGCCGCCCGTATGGCTGCCACATATCCGCCGGGGCCGGCGCCGATCACCAGAAGATCATAGGGTTTTTCCATGATTATTCTTCTCCAAAATCGTATTTCAACACAGGATGTCGGGCTGCACCTACTTCATCCAGCCGTCCCACCGGCGTGGTCACCGGTGCCCGGTGCAGGGATTCCGGATCCTCCTGGGCCCTGCGGGCCAGATCCCGGAATACGGCGATGGCCTCATCCAGAGTCTCCTTGGACTCGGTCTCCGTAGGTTCCACCATGAGGGCCTCGTGGACCGTCAGGGGGAAGTACATGGTGGGCGGATGGATGCCGTGATCCAGCAGTCCCTTGGCGATATCCATGGCGGATACGCCGGTCTTGTGGAGCATGTCCTCCAACGTCATGACGAACTCGTGCATGCAAATCTTCACCCCGAAGGCGATATCGTAGGTGTCCCGAAGTTTCGCCAACATATAGTTGGCGTTTAAGACCGCATTCTCGCTGGCCTGACGCAGGCCTTCGGCGCCCAGGGTCTTGATATAGGTCAGGGCCCGGACCGCCACCAGGAAGTTGCCGTAGAAGTTCTTCATCTCGCCCAGGCTCTTCTCGCCCTTGGCGAAGGCCAGTTTATCCCCTTCTGCCCCTTGCTCCACGGTAACGCCGGGGAGGAAAGGCGCCAGATGGCTTTTGCAGCCCACCGGTCCGGATCCCGGACCTCCGCCGCCATGAGGGGTGGAGAATGTCTTGTGGAGATTCAGGTGGACGCAGTCGAAGCCCATGTCCCCAGGCCGGGCGATGCCCATGATGGCGTTGAGATTGGCTCCGTCGTAGTAGACCTGGCCGCCGCAGCTGTGGACGATATCCGTGATCTGGCGGATGTTGGGATCGAAGATCCCCGCCGTATTGGGGTTGGTGAGCATGAGTCCGGCGATGGCGCTCCCCTCTTCCTCACAGATGCTCCGAAGCTTTTCCACGTCAACGCAGCCCTTCTCATCGGAATCCACATTGATGACCGACATTCCCGCCATCACCGCACTGGCCGGATTGGTGCCGTGGGCGGAATCAGGAACGATGATCTTTGTCCTGGACACGTCTCCGTTGGCCAGATGCCAGGCCTTGATCAGAAGGAGTCCGGTAAATTCACCGTGGGCTCCCGCCGCGGGCTGGAGGGTGAACCGGTCCATACCGGTGATCTCTCCAAGGGCTTCTTCCAGTTCTTTAAGGACCTGGAGGCACCCCTGGGCCGTATCGGCCGGCTGGAGGGGATGGATATCCGTAAATCCAGGCAGAGACGCCGTCTTCTCGTTGATCCTTGGGTTGTACTTCATGGTACAGGAACCCAGGGGATAGAATCCGTCGTTTACGCCGTGGGCTTTGCGGGCCAGCTGGGAATAGTGCCGGGCGATGTCCGGCTCGCTGACCTGAGGAAGCCGGGGCGCAGAGGATCTGAGATGACTCTCATCCGGCATATACTTCTCTACATCACAGGCGGGAAGCATGTGATTGCCGCGGCCATCCCGGCTGCGCTCAAAAATCAGCATGATGCCACCTCCTTCAGGATCCGGACCACCTGGTCCATCTCATCCCGTGTATTCAGCTCGGTGCAGCACCAGAGGATCCGGTGATCGTCCAAAGGCAATCCCGCCAGGATCCCCTCCTCCGCCAAAGCGGCGCAGATATCATCGGAAGAACATTCGGATGTGGTGACGAATTCGTGGAAGAACTCGCCCTCCTCAATAGAAAATCCCGCCTCTCCCAGCTTCTCCGCCAGGTAGTGGGCCTTGGAGGTGCACTGAATGGCCGCCTCCTTCAGGCCTTCCGGTCCCATGACCGTAAGATAGACCCCCGCCGCCAGGGCGCACAGGGCCTGGTTGGAGCAGATGTTGCTGGATGCTTTTTCTCTGCGGATGTGCTGCTCTCTGGCCTGCAGGGTGAGGACATAGCCGGTCCTTCCCTCTCCGTCCGTCGTCTCACCGACGATCCGGCCGGGCAGCTTGCGTTTCATGGCGTCTGTGGCCGCCATAAAGCCGAGATACGGGCCTCCGAACCCCAGAGGCAGGCCGAGGGGCTGTCCCTCGCCTACGGCCACGTCAGCGCCGTATTCCGCCGGTGTCTTCAGGATGCCCAAAGATATGGGGTTTACCCCCATGATCAGCTTTGCCTTTGCATCGTGAGCGATCTGCGCCGCCTTATCCGGCTCTTCGAGATGCCCATAGTAGTTGGGGTGCTGAATGTACACGCAGGCCACGGTCTCGTCCATCATGGTCCCAAGAGCGTCAAGATCGGTGATCCCGTCCTTTTCCGGGATCAGCTCCAGATCCATGCCGTTTCCGAAGCAGTAGGTCCGGATGGTGTCCAGCACCGAGGGCTGGATGGCAGTCGACACCAGAGCTTTATTCTTCTTCCTCTCGCGGCACATGGCCACCGCTTCTGCAGCAGCAGTTCCGCCGTCGTAGACTGAGGCATTGGATACGTCCATGCCCGTCAGTTCGCAGATCATGGTCTGGTACTCGAAGATGGACTGAAGGACCCCCTGGCTGATCTCCGCCTGATAGGGCGTATAGGCCGTCTGAAGAGTCTCGTTGGACAGGACGTGGCTGACCTGGGCCGGTATGTAGTGGCGGTAAGCCCCCGCCCCCCGGAACACAATCTCAAACAGGGTGTTCTGATCCGCCAGCGCCT
>CADBQT010000172.1 GCA_902796875.1 uncultured Eubacteriales bacterium | reverse complement strand
GCGGCGCAGTTCATGTCTACCACGTTCTGGCCCTTGGCGCCGTAGGTCTTGCGGATGGCGTCCTTCATGAACAGACGGGCGGACTCGATGGGCAGGATGTTGGCCAGCTTGAAGAAGGCCGCCTGGAGGACGGTGTTCATCCTCTTGCCCAGGCCCAGTTCTCTGGCGATATCCTCCGCGTCGCAGACGTAGAAGTGGATATCGTTCTGGGCGATGTACCGCTTCACGTTACCCGGAAGCTTTTCTTCCAGTTCCTCATCGGTCCAGGCGCAGTTGAGCAGGAAGGACCCGCCCTTCTTCACGTCTTCGACCATGTAGTACCGGTCGATGTAGGGCGCCTTGTGACAGGCGACGAAGTCGGCCTGACGGACGTAGTAGGTAGACCGGATAGGCTCATCGCCAAAGCGCAGATGGGAGATGGTCACACCGCCGGACTTCTTGGAGTCGTACTGGAAGTATGCCTGGACGTATTTGTCCGTGTTGTCTCCGATGATCTTGACGCTGTTCTTGTTGGCGCCCACGGTTCCGTCGGAACCCAGTCCCCAGAACTTGCAGGCCACCGTTCCTTTGGGGGCCACGTCCGGGTTCTCGCTTCCCTTGAGGGAAAGGTTGGTCACATCGTCGGTGATGGACAGGGTGAATTCCTTCTTGGGGCTTCTCTTCTTCAGGTTCTCGTACACGGCCAGCACGTCTCCCGGCTGTACGTCTTTGGAACCCAGTCCGTATCTTCCGCCGGAAACGAACACGTTCTCGAATTCCGTTCCCTTGAGGGCGGCCAGGACATCCAGGTACAGGGGCTCACCCAGGGAGCCCGGTTCCTTGGTCCGGTCCAAAACGGCGATCTTCTTCACCGTCTTGGGGATCACGTCCACGAAGTGCTTGGCGGAGAAGGGACGGAACAGACGAACGCTGACCAGGCCGACCTTGCGGTTCTTTTCCCGGTTCAGGTAGTCCACCACTTCCTCTGCGCAGTCGCAGACGGAACCCATGGCGATGATGATCTCCCGGGCATCGGGAGCGCCGTAGTATTCGTAGGGCTGATAGGGAGTCTTTCTCTCTACCCGTTCGTTGACTTTGTCCATGCAGCGGATGATCACATCCACCTGCTCCTCGTAGTTCCTGTTGCAGGCCTCCCTGTGCTGGAAGAAGGTCTCCGGCTGCTCGGCGGAGCCGGTGGCATGGGGATGGTTGGGGTTAAGCGCCCCGTCCCGGAAGCGCCGGATGGCATCCCAGTCTACCATTTCCGAAAAGTCTTCGTAGTCCCAGGTGTAGATCTTCTGCTGCTCATGGCTGGTCCGGAATCCGTCGAAAAAGTGGAGCATGGGCACCTTGCCTTCGATGGCGGAAAGATGGGCCACCGCAGCCAGGTCCATGACTTCCTGAGGATTTCTGGAGGCCAGCATGGCGAATCCGGTCTGCCGGCAGGCCATGACGTCGGAGTGATCGCCAAAGATGTTCAGGGCGTGGGTGGAGACGGTCCGGGCCGACACGTGGATGACCGTGGGGGTCTCCTCCGCCGCCAGCTTATACATGTTGGGGATCATCAGCAGGAGCCCCTGAGACGCGGTGAAGGTGGTGGTCAGCGCGCCTGCGGAGATCGATCCGTGGACCGCGCCGGCGGCGCCGCCTTCGGACTCCATCTCCACGACCTTGACCTCTTCACCGAAGATATTCTTCCGGTTATCGCTGGCCCAATCGTCCACGTTCTCCGCCATGACCGACGAAGGGGTGATGGGATAGATCGCTGCAACCTCTGAAAATGCATAGGCAACGTGTGCAGCAGCCGTATTGCCGTCCATTGTTTTTCTTGCTCTCATCGTTACCACATCCTTTCATCGGAAGATTCATCGAGTTTGATCGCATCCGTCTGGAGGTAGTTGTACTCGGGAACCACCCGCTCTGCGATGAGCTTTCTGGAGCACACGTAGGTGCAGACACCGCAGTTGACGCACTTCTCGTGATCGATGAACGGACTGTCGTCCTTCATGGTAATGGCTTCGCTGGGACAGTTGTCCGCACAGTCGCCGCAGCCGATGCAGCCGACGCCGCAGACTTCCATTCTTCTCTCAGGCTTGGCCTTGGATGTGCAGGCGGTCTGCTTGACGCCCTTATAGGGGACCATGATGATCTTGTCCCTGGGGCATGCCCGCATGCAGTCCCCGCAGCCCACGCACTTGTCCGGATCCACCTGTGCCACACCCAGTTCGTTGGTGATGGCATCGTAGCGGCAGACGCTGACGCAGTCGCCCAGGCCGGCGCAGCTGTAGGAGCAGATGTCGTTGGCATCCAGATCGATCCCGGCGACCTCCTTGCAGCTGGTCAGTTCCATCTTCTTCAGTTTCCGGTTGCCCTTGGCACCGCCCACACAGCGGACCAGAGCGACCTCTTCCTTG
>CADBQT010000171.1 GCA_902796875.1 uncultured Eubacteriales bacterium | reverse complement strand
CTGGATTTCAGCGGAAGATCCCGCTTTGGAGCTTTTTCCGCTGAAATGCGGGGCCGAGGGGCGCGCCGGGGCCGTGAGGCGCGGAAGCGCAGACCAGGCGCGCTGAAACTCACGCCGGCGCGCGCGGAAACGCGGAGGCGCGCCCCGGCAGGGCCTCTGTACAATGGCCGGGCCGGGGTGGTATAATCTCACCACGCAGGTAAAACGGGATGGAGATCCAGAGGAGGAACATCATGCTAAACAGAACATTTCCCAAGATCAACGAACGCACTTCACTTCTGGGCCTGGGAGGCATGCGCTTTCCCACCCTGGAAAACGGCGAAGTGGACGAGGCGGAAGCCATCCGGATGATCCGCCACGCTGTGGACAGCGGCATCAACTACCTGGACACCGCCTACACCTACCACGGCGGCAAATCGGAGCGGATCTTCGGCAAAGCCTTTAAAGACGGGTACCGGGAGAAGATCCTCCTGGCCGACAAACTACCCATCTGGCTGGTGAAGGAAGAGGCGGACGTCCGCCGATTCGCCGAGGAACAGCTGGAACGACTGGAGACGGACTGCATCGACCTTTATCTGGTCCACGCCGTCAACGAGGCGGACTGGAAGACCACCAGGGAATGCAACGTCCTCCCCATCATGGAGGAGCTTCGGGCGGAGGGAAAGATCCGGTACATCGGGTTCTCTTTTCATGACAAATACGAGCTCTTCGAAGAGGTGATCGACTACTACCCCTGGGACTTCTGCCAGATCCAGCTGAACTACATGGACACGAAGTTTCAGGCGGGACTGGCGGGTCTGGAGTACGCAGCAAGCAAAGGCATCGGGGTCGTGATCATGGAGCCTCTTAAAGGAGGCCGTCTCACGGACGCCGTGCCGGATCAGGTCCAGAAGATCTGGAACGAAGCGCCGGTAAACCGCCCCCCGGTGGAGTGGGCATTCAAGTGGCTGGCTGCCCGGCCGGAGGTCACCACCATCTTAAGCGGCATGAGTTCCATGGAGCAGCTGGACCAGAACATCCGGCTCTTCTCCAAGGAGGATCTTCCCGACCTCACCTCCGGGGAACTTGCCCGGATCGAACGGGTGGCGGAAGTCTACCGTGGACTGATCAAATACGGCTGCACCGAGTGCCGCTACTGCATGCCCTGCCCCTCCGGCGTGGCTATTCCACGGCTGATCCGCTTCATCAACGACTGGAACGCCTATGAAAAAAACCCCTCCCTGAAGGAGGAGTATCTGACCTGGATGGATGATACGGAGCTTGCGTCCAGCTGCGTCCGGTGCGGCCACTGCGAGGAGCACTGCCCCCAGAAGCTGCCCATTATGGACATCATGGGTGAGATCGTGGAGGCCTTCGGCCGATAAAGCCTTTGCTTATCCTCAGGCTGTCCCGCCCCGGCAGGGCTGCATGGTGCGGGATGCGGCCAAAACCTCTGCCTGATCCAGGGAGTCCTGGTCGAAGAAGCTGACAAAGGTGGCGAAGATATCTTGAACATAGTCCGGATTCAGGCGCACGTCCCGGGCGAGCATCTGAAGAACGGTATCGGTCCGGTTCACCAGCTCGCTGCGGATGTAGACATCGATGGAGACCGTTCCTTCTTCTGCGTCCAGAGCATGGCCCGCCTGAGCCAAGGCCGGGTAACTGGCGGCGAACTTCTCGTGGGAAGCCTTCATGGCTACTGCCGCTTCCTCCACCAGATCTTTGATCTCCGGGTCCACGGCGAAGGTTTCCGGGCTCCTCATGTAATCGTATTTTTCCTTCATTAAATTCCGGCCGGTGTGCATGGCCGTATTCAGATCGCTCCGGTACATGCCCAGAGTGTCCGAGTTCATGGCGCTGTGCTGGCTGTACCGCACCTGATAGAAAGCCTCATATCCGTCGGGATCCGCCGGGGTCCCCTGGTCGGCTTTCATCTGGGTGTACATGTTCCACTCCAGATCCACGATATCGTAAATGATCGTATCTCTAAGATCGTTTGCCCGGACGAAGGGCCGGGTGGCTTCCATGTTCTTTCCTGCCGGCATTGCTGTACCTGCCTTTCTCTTCTCCCCTTACGTTTTCTGCTCCCTTTATACGACCGCCAGACGGTAGTCCTCATATTCCACGATGCCCATGCGGATCATGATCCGGTTGATGGTGATGGCCAGGATCGCCGGAAGGACGATGTGGACCAACAGCACCTGTCCCAGGACGGACCAGGAAAAGCCCATGTCGGAAAGGGCCATGATCTGCCCTACCAGCCCGGAGGTCCCCATCCCTGCTCCTTCCGGATTGTTGGTCATGTGGAAGACGCATGTGCTGATGGGACCCATGATAGCCGCTGTCAATGTGGGCGGGATCCATATGGCCGGCTTCTTGATGATGTTGGACATCTGGATCATGGACGTGCCGATGCCCTGGATCACGAAGCCGGGAAATCTGTTTACTTTATAACTGCATGCCGCAAACCCAATCATCTGGGCGCAGCAGCCCGCCGTCGCCGCTCCGGCAGCCAGTCCCGAAAGACCCAGCATGATGCTGAAGGCCGCGCTGGATACCGGCGGGAAGGTGAGCAGAAGGCCCATGACCACCGAGATGATGATGCTGAACAGGAAGGGATGCCAGTTGGTGGATGCGTTGACCACCTGCCCCAGAAGCTCCATGAGCCAGCCTACGAAGGGTCCGGCGAACTTGGCCACGATGCCGCCGACGATCAGGGTGACCGCCGGGGTGACGATGGTGTCCAGCTTGGTCTCCTTGGAGACCAGCTTCCCGAATTCCACCGCAAAGATAGCGGCGATGAAGGCGCCTCCCGGTCCCCCCTGGGTCTCGATCCCAAAGCCGGAGAACTGGGCTCCCATCTGTCCCACCGCCGCCGTGGCGACCACGACCAGCATGGGCGCATCCAATGTAAAGGCAATGGCGATCCCGATGGCCGGTCCCATCATGTTGATGGCAAAGCCGCCGACAACGATGAGAAAATGGGCCACCACCGATCCTTCCCACAGGAGAGCCAGCTGCTCGCCGATGGTGGTAAAGATCAGTCCGATGACCATGGAGGCAAAGAGCGCCACACCCATGGCGGACATGGAATCGTGGAGATACCTCCTGGGCGCAATGACGATATTCTTCCTCTCCAGAAAGGCCTTGAAGCCTTCCCGCTTTTGTTCAGTTTTCCCCATTTTAATCTATTCTATCACCGGTAATCAAAAGAAAAAACCTTCCGTTTCCGTAGGATAACAGAAACGGGAGGTTATTTCAAGATTCATTGACAGGTGTCTAGACCAGCTCCAGGAACACCATTTCCGCGTTGTCTCCCTGACGGGGACCCAGCTTGAGGATCCGGGTGTATCCTCCCTGACGGTCGGAATATCCCGGCGCGATCTCCTCGAAGAGTTTGGTCACGACGGACTCGTCGTAGATGTACGCCAGCGCCTGTCTTCTCGCGTGAAGATCACCTCTCTTGGCCAGAGTGATCATCTTCTCCGCCTGTCTTCTGGCCTCTTTCGCTCTCGTGTCGGTGGTGGTGATCCTGCCCTCTCTGAACAGATCGGTGACAAGATTTCTCAGCATTGCCTTACGATGAGCGGAATCTCTGCCTAACTTTCTATATCCTGGCATTTCTGCTTCCTCCTTACTTTGATTATTCGTCGCCCTGTCTCAGGGAAAGGCCCAGTTCCTCGAGTTTCTTCTTGACTTCGTCAAGAGACTTTTTGCCCAGGTTTCTGACCTTCATCATGTCTTCTTCGCTCTTGTGGGTGAGCTCTTCCACGGTGTTGATCGCTGCCCGCTTCAGGCAGTTGAAGGAACGGACCGACAGTTCCAGCTCTTCGATGGTCATCTCCAGAGCCTTCTCCTTCTGGTTCTCTTCCTTCTCCACCATGATCTCCATGCCTTCCGCCGTATCGTTCAGTTCGACGAACAGGTTCAGGTGCTCCTGCATGATCTTGGCACCGATGGAGACGCCCTCGCTGGGGGTCACGGATCCATCCGTCCAGATCTCCAGGATAAGCTTGTCGTAGTCCGTCACCTGGCCGACACGGGTATTCTCCACGGTGAAGTTGACCTTTCGCACGGGAGTATAGATGGAGTCGGTGGGGATGACGGAAATCGGCGTGTTCTCATCCTTGTTCATCTCCGCCGGAACATAGCCTCTGCCTCTCTCCATGGTGATCTCCATGACCAGAGTGGCGTTCTCGTCCAGCTGAGCGATGTGCAGATCCGGGTTGAAGATCTCGATGTCGGAATCCACCAGGATATCCGCAGCCGTGACTTCCTTCGGTCCCACCTCGCTGATGATGACGCGCTTCTCGTTTTCGTTGTTCAGCCGGATGGCCAGCTTCTTCAGGTTCAGGATGATCTCTGTGACATCTTCCTTGACGCCGGGGATCGTGGAGAATTCGTGCTTCACTCCGTCGATCTTGACCGAGGTCACAGCGACGCCGGGCAGAGAACTGAGAAGGATACGCCGCAGGCTGTTGCCCAGGGTGGTTCCATATCCTCTCTCCAGAGGTTCGACGACAAACTTCCCGTAATTCGGATCTTCTCCGTCATAGATACATTCGATTGCCGGTTTTTCGATTTCAATCATTGGAACCTCCTTTTCTTACTTGGAGTACAGCTCGACGATCAGGTGCTCCTCGATGGGGGTATCGATCTGATCTCTGGTGGGGGCGGCAAGCACCGTGCCCTCCAGCTTTTCACGATCGACGGAAAGCCATCCGGGGATCCCGACTTCCATCTCCTTGATTTCCTTGAATTTGGGAGAGCTCTGGCTCTTCTCCTTGACCTTGACCACATCACCGGGCTTCACGCGGTAGGAAGGAATGTTGACCTTCTTGCCGTTTACCGTGTAGTGGCCGTGGCCCACCAGCTGTCTCGCCTCGCGGCGGGTCGTGCAAAGGCCCATGCGATAGACGACGTTATCCAGTCTTTCCTCCAGAAGGATCAGGAGGTTTTCACCGGTGATGCCGCTCATCTTGGAAGCCTTATCAAAGGTATTTCTGAACTGGTTTTCCAGAACGCCATAGATGAATTTCGCTCTCTGCTTTTCTCTCAGCTGGAGCCCGTAGTCACTCATCTTCCGACGGCCGTTGCCGTGAGGAGCCCTCTTGGATTCCTTGAAGATTCCCATGTGACTGGGGTCGATCTGCAGCGCTCTGCACTTCTTTAAAATCGGATCTCTATTTACTGCCATCTTAATCTCCTCCCATCAGACTCTTCTACGCTTCGGCGGCCGGCATCCATTATGCGGGATCGGCGTGATGTCCTTGATCATCGTGATCTGCAGACCTGCCGTCTGGAGTGCTCTGATCGCAGCTTCTCTGCCGGATCCGGGACCCTTCACGTAAACTTCAACGGTTTTCAGTCCATGCTCCATGGCTGCCTTTGCAGCCTCTTCCGCTGCCGACTGGGCGGCGAAAGGCGTGGACTTTCTGGAGCCTCTGAAGCCCAGAGACCCTGCGCTGGACCAGGACAGGGCGTTTCCTGCCATGTCGGTCAGCGTCACGAGTGTATTGTTAAAGGTAGCCTGGATATGAGCCTGGCCTTTTTCAACATTCTTGCGTTCTTTTCTCTTTTTACGAACGGCTTTTTTTACTGCTTTTGCCATATCTGCCTACCTCCTTTACTCAGCCTTTTTCTTTCTGCCAACGGTTTTCTTCGGACCCTTACGGGTTCTGGCATTCGTCTTCGTCTTCTGTCCTCTGACGGGCAGATTTCTACGATGACGGATACCACGGTAACATCCGATCTCCATGAGACGCTTGATGTTCATGGACACGTCTCTTCTCAGGTCACCCTCGACCATGTAGTCGGATTCGATGACCTTACGGATCTTACCCGCTTCTTCTTCCGTCAGATCCTTGACTCTCGTCGAAGGATCGATTCCGGTTTTCTCCAGGATCTTCCGGGAAGTCGACCAACCGATACCATAGATGTAGGTCAGTCCGGCTTCGATTCTTTTTTCATTTGGTAAGTCTACACCGGCTATACGAGCCATTTTTTCCTCCTGTTCCCATCTTCCGTCACGTGTCTTGCCTTACCACAGCAAGTCGTAATATAAACGGGATGTTCGTTATAAATGAGTAACTTTTAAGAACACATAATGTGTTTGTGCAGGCAACCTCCGCAGCGACCTGTCGCGAGGACCAGTTGCCGGAACAAATACATTATTTGTTCATTATTGGACTGATTTATTAACCCTGCTTCTGTTTATGTTTCGGATTTTCACAGATAACCATTACCTTACCCTTGCGCTTGATGACCTTGCACTTCTCGCACATGGGCTTCACAGATG
>CADBQT010000170.1 GCA_902796875.1 uncultured Eubacteriales bacterium | reverse complement strand
TAGAGTCCGAGGACCTGGAGGCCGAGGAGGCAGAGATTTCAGCGGAAACCGATGCCTTTGAGGAAGATTCCGCTGAAAAACCGGCTGAAGCGGAGGCCCCGTTGATCGAGGATCCGGAGGTTTCAGCGGAGATGCAGCAAATCGATGAGGTTTCCGCTGAAGCGGAGGCCCCGGAGGCCCTGGAGCCCGAAGAACCGGTCGAAGAAGTCGAGGCGGAGGCCCCGGCAGCAGAGGAGCCGATCGTCGCAGCTAAAGCGGAAGCGCCGGCGGAGAAAAAGCACGCCGATAAAAAGAAGGCTGAAAAGGCCGGCAAGCAGAAAAAAGAAAGCTGGCTTGGGAACATCGGGAAGAGCGCCCGGACGGGAACCGGATGGGCGGCGGATTCCTTTATGGATAGAATCAAGCAGATGAAAGATAACCGCGCTCCCAGCCGGAAAATGTGGTCGGAAGAAGAAGAGGGGGACCTGGAGCAGGACCCAGGATTCTGGTATCGCACGATGCCGACAGAGACAAGGGGAGACGGCCGTCCGGTAGACGATCCGGACATGGCAGGCGGAATCGACGCTGATGGTCATTCCCCCTGGCAGTGGGATCCGGAGACGACAGAGGAGACGGAACCGGTAGCGGATGAAGCCCCTGAAGCAGAAGAGACGACCCGGTCTGCATTTGGAAATGATGAGGACCGCGGATTTGACGAAGCATCGGATATAGAACCGGAAAGAGATGAAATGACGGACGAGGCTCCGATCTCGCCCATCTTTTCGGAGCCGGATCCGGACCGTTGGGGAGAAGACGATGAGGAAGACACGGACCAGGAGGCCGAGCCGACCCATCCCAAACCCTGGGGCGGCGCAGATGAGCCTATGGTCCGGGAAACGGAGGAAGAAGATCTCCACGCCGCGGATGGACCGGTGCAGCCTTCGGCTGGATTTGGCTTTGTTCCAAAGGCAACGGCCGGCGATGAAGAGTATTCCGGGAGCCGGTTCGGCGCAGATAGAAGCGAAGAGCCGGAGGAGCCGGAAGTAGACGAGGAACAGGAAGCCGAGTCTGAGACTCCGGAGGTCGAATCCGAGCCTGAGCTCGACGAGCCGGAATTCGACGAACCGGAACCGGAATTCGAAGAAACTGAAGTCGAGCCCGAGGAACCCGAATTCGAGGAATCTGCACCAGATGAGGAACCCGAATTCGAAGAGCCCGAGGACCCCAAACCCACCTACGATGACAGCTCCAAGCTTTGGGCCACCACCCTCTACGGACGTCACGGAGAAGACGGAGACGAAAGCAGCTACCGGGGGATCGAAGACGACCCGGTGTCCTACAGCGCTCTGGGCGCCACCCGCTCCAGCCGGTCGTCCAAAGGCATGAAGAAAAGAAAACAGTCCGATAAGAGCGAGAAGAAAAAGAGCGGCCGCGGACTGAAGATCGGAATCATCGCCGCAGTGATCGCGCTGATCCTGGTGGGTGGCGGTTTCCTCCTGAACAACAAGGGCGACAGCACCCCGACCCAGAAGGATGCGTACCAGACGACTTTGACCCAGGCGGAGAAATACGCAGCTGCCGGTGACTTTGAAAACGCGGAAGCGACGTACCAGAAACTGATCGAGGAGTTCCCGAATCAGAAACAGCCCTACGAGGATCTGGCCAACCTGTATATCGAAGAGAAGAAATACGATCAGGCGGAGCGGACGATCAACAAGGGCGTGCAGGCTGTCGGGGAGAACGAGACTTTCACGGAACTTACTGCGAAGGTGGAAGCCCTGACCTCGACGGATTGGAAGGAACCCTACCGGAGAGTCGTCGCGGAGAACGAATGGGCGATCCGCATGTACGACGAGCAGGAGGGTGAATCCACCGCCCTTTGCGATGTGACCGGAGACAATATTCCGGAACTGTTCTTCTTCACGCTGGAGAGTTACGGATACGGCAAGCTTCACATCTACACCTGCATCGATAAGGAAGCCCAGGAGATCGAGTACGAGTGCAAGAACCGGTCGACCCAGTATCAGGATGCGTTCTATGATATCGGCGCCGACGACACGGGCTACATCATCTATAAAGACAAGAAGACCGGACGATTCGGGACCTATGCCAACTTCCTCCATGCCGGAGTCAACGAGTGGCAGACGATCAATGTGTTCGAGAAGGACGAAGAAACCGACTTCAGACAGGTGAAGCTGCTGGAGTCCCGGGTCGCGACCTACGGTGGCGACGAGGTCGTGGATTCGGAATATCTCTTAAACGACGGGGATATCGATTACGACAGATACGTCAAGGAATACAATCGCGTCCTGAACAGTATCGACAGGGTCATCCTCTCCCACAAGGGATCCGGTGATGACCGGGAGATCTGGAGCCGGACCAAAGGCCAGGAGGAACTTGGCACGACCTATGACGGCATCATGGAAGAACTGGATGTGGACGCCAACTAAGGCAGATAGACGGTGACGCTGCGCCGGCCCCACTGGCGGCACTGAGAATAAGAATCGAAATAGATGTCGATGATGTTGCCTTTGATGGCGCCGCCGGTATCCTCGGCGGTCCGCAGACCGAGGCCTTCGATGTAGACGGTGGTGCCCAGGGGAATGACTCTGGGATCCACGGCGATCTCGCCGACCCGAGCCCGGGTCCCGCTGGCGGTACGACCTCCGCCGGTGTAGGCAGTCGATTCAAAAACTTCTTTGCGGGTATAGGCAAACCCGTCGATAGTCTCCACGACCCCTACGTGGATGATCTGATCGACGGGTTCTTTTATTGTCTCCCGATCGATCTCCGTGCGGGCGGTCTCCTTGCCGGAGGTGTAGGTGACCTGGTAGGTGACCAGATCCTCGCCCTCTGCGCCCTCCTGGGTGGTCTCTTTTTCACCCTTGTTCATGGAGCGGTCTTCTTCCTCGATGGTATCGAAGGGCGTGGCTTCTTTTTCTTTTTCCCTGACCACTTCCACCTGGCGGATCTCTACGGTGCTGCCGTCCTCCAGCTTTTCTTTCCTGTCGGGGAGAACGATGTCATCTTCGTCCACGTGAAAACCTGCCTTATCCAGCTCCTTGATGAATTCGCCGACGTTGGCGGCCCGGGTCTGGGCAGGAGCGCTGGCGTGATCGATCTTCACGTCGATCGCGTAAGAGATGGTGGTGACATAAAAATAGACCGCACCCAGTGCCGCAGAAAAACAAATGGAGAAAATGAGGATCAGCAGGAAGTTCCTGCGTCCCTTCTTTATCTCTTCAGCCGTTTTTTCCGCGAAAAGGTCCGGTCGTTCCATAGACGTGTCCTCTCGGCTCAGTCGTGCTCCCCGCGGGAGAGCTCGTAGATGGCCTCGGCGTAGATGTGGGCCAGCTTCATCAGGCCCTCCACGGAGATCTTCTCGTCTCGCATGTGCTCCAGGCCGGGCTCGCCGGGGAAGCGGGCTCCAAAGGCAACGGTATTCTCCAGCGCCCGTGCGTAGGTGCCCCCGCCGATGACCAGAGGCTTGCTTTCCTCGTCGCCGGTCTGCCTGCGGTAGATGTCCATCAGGGTGGTCACCAGAGGATCGTCCTCCTCCAGATAGATAGGCGCCTTGTGCCGATCTTTGATGATCCCCAGATCAAAGGGATTGATGACGGACATGACGCCGTCGTAGACCTGCTCGCAGTCCCCCGTCACCGGGTAGCGGACGTTGATGGTCAGGCGGACGGACTTCTGATCCAGGTCGATCATCCCCGTGTTCCAGATCAGTTTGCCGGAGGGTTCATCCTCGAAGGCGCAGCCGATGTGTTCTCCGTGCATGTCGAAACCGATATGCTCGTTATAGAACTGGACGAAGGCGGACTGATCGTCGCTGACGAAGTTCAGATGGCCCAGCAGCTCCATGATGATGGAGATGGCGTTTTCCCCTTCCTCGGGTTTGGAACCGTGAGCGGAGGTTCCCTCCGCGGTGATCTCCAGGCTCTTGCCCACGCCTTTGCACTGGAGGCGCCAGCCCCGGCTCTCCCGAAGCTCCGCCACCAGGTTGCGGATGCTTTCGTACCCGCCGCCGCTGGTATCCATGACCACCGCCCGGGCGAAGTCGGGCACCGCATTGGCCGCCGTCCCGCCTTTGATCGTCCGCAGCTCCAGGCCTTTGCCGGAAAATCGTCCGAACTTCCGGGCGAGATCGAAGACCAGCATGCCCATCTCTCCGTGGATCACCGGGAAATCCGCATCGGGGGAAAAGCCCAGATCCGGCGTCCGGTCCACGAAAGCCAGGTAGTGCTCCATGCCTTTCCAGTTGGTTTCCTCGTCCAGGCCCAGGATCAGACGGACGGTCTTGTCCGGGGCAAAGCCCAGATCCTTCAGGGCTTTCATGGCATAGAAAGATGCGATCACGGGGCCTTTGTCGTCGCTGGCACCGCGGCCGCAGACGTACCCGTCGATCACTTCGCCGCCGTAGGGGTCGAACTCCCAGCCATCGCCTTCGGGGACCACGTCAAGGTGACCCACGATCCCCAGCATCCCGTCGCCGGTCCCGGGGAAGTCGATGTGGCCACCGAAGTTGTCTGCGTTCCAGGTAAGGAACTCCGCCTCATCCCCCATGTGGAGCATGGTGGTAAAGGCTTCATGGACGTGCTCCCCAAAGGGGTGCTCCATGCTCCCGTCGGGAACGGCCACACTGGGAATAGAAATAAGTCGGGACAGAGATTCGATCATCTCTGCCCGATAGGATTCGATTCGTTGGTGTAATTGATTCAGATCCATTGCGGTTTACTGCACGGCTTCCACGCCGGCGATCTCCGGATAGCTCTCCTTGAGGATCTTCTCGACGACGCCTTTGATGGTCATCTGGGCACCGGGGCATCCGGCGCAGTGGCCCTGCAGGCGAACCTTGACGATGTTGTCATCGGTGTACTCGACGAATTCGATGTCCCCGCCGTCTCTCTGAAGGAACGGACGGATCTGATCCAGAGCTTCATTGATTTTCTTTTCCATGGTAATACTCCTTTTACTATTGATGATGATTTGTGTTCTATGGTGGACGGAAGCGCAAAGGCAGGGGAATCCCGGCCGGCCCTTCCGACTACTGCATATCCGTGGGGATGGTATACAGGGACTTGATGGTGTCCCGATCCCAGGTGCTGATGTAGGCCGTCTTCTGAGGATCGCCGTAGCTGTTGAACCGAATGATCCCCGAGGCGCCCTCGTACTGATAGTCCTTGTCCAGGAGGGTGTCCCGGATGGCTTCGCCGTCGATCTTGCCGCCCAGTTCCTTCGAAGATTTTTCGATGGCATCCAGGGCGATCCGGTAGGCGTCATATCCCAGGGCGACGGCTTCTTCCGGCTCACGGTCGTTGCCGTATTTCTTGTGCCAGGCATCCAGGAACTGCTGCCGTTCTTCACTGACGGTCTCACTCTTGATCTTGCCGTCGGAGACGAAGAACTGGACGAAAGCCAGGTGGTTCGGATCCACGCGCTTGCTCAGGCCTTTATGAAAATCCTCCTCCCCCCAGCGGGTATCGCCCAGGAAGGTGACATCCAGATGCCGCTTGGCCGCCTGGTTGATGATGTTCAACATGTCCGTGGTCTCTCCGGAGAGGACGACGTATTTCACCCCGGACTTCTCGATATTGTCCAGGTAACTGTCGAAATCCGTTTCACCCGTGGTGTACTTCTCGTAGTAGGGGACGGCGTCATCGTTTTCCGTGGCCGACTTGAAATTCCGGACGAAGGATGTGGTCATGGCCATGGCCGCCTCGTCATCCTCCGGCAGGAGAACGCCGGCTTCTTCCACATCCAGGGACTCCAGGTAGCGGCAAAGCAGCCGGCCCTGAGTCGCATCGATGTAGCAGACCCGGAAGTAGTAGCTGTTGTTCCGGGTGACCAGGGGGTTGGTGTTGGTCATGGCGATGGCCGGCACCTTGGCGCCTGTGATCTGTTCGCCGGCGATCAGAGAATAGAGGGCGCCGTAGCTGCCCAGGATCACCGCCGGGTTCTTGGTCAGGAGAGTGCTGATGGCCGTCTCCGCCGCATCGATATCCGAGTTGTTGTCGGCGTAGATCAGTCGGATCTTTTTGCCCGCCGCCTCGGGATAGAGGGAGTTGGCCAGTTCGATCCCCTGGACCTCCGGGGCAGCCGCTTCCTTATCGGCTCCGCCCAAAGGCTCGTAGATCCCGATGTTGATCGCTTCGTCGGTGTTGACTTCCTTATCGAAAAAAGCCTGTTTGAAATTATCGAAAGTGGTGCAGCCGCTGGCCGTCACGGCGAAAGCCAGCAGAAGCCCGAGAAATATCGTTATTTTGCCTCGATTCATATGATCGTTCCTCATCTGTGATACGCCCGCCGGATGGCGGACATCCCCATTTTACAACTTTTCGGCCCCGCCGTAAAG
>CADBQT010000169.1 GCA_902796875.1 uncultured Eubacteriales bacterium | reverse complement strand
TGTAAGCAGAACGTCACCAGATTCCCCTACGAGATCGTAAGACTCGCCGAGGATATCGCCGGCGGACTGATGGTCACCATGCCTTCCGAGACGGACTTCAAGTCGGATCTGGCTGTGGGCAAGAACGGCGAGACCATCGGCGATTACTGCCAGAAGTTCTTCGTCGGTAACGACGCGGCCTGCAACACTGAGCAGAGACAGAGAATCATGAGACTGGTCGAGAACCTCTGCCTGGGCAGTGCGGCTGTCGGCTACAGAACCGAGTCCATGCACGGCGCAGGTTCCCCCCAGGCCCAGCGGATCATGATCCAGAGACAGGGCAACATCGAAGGCAAGAAGGCTCTGGCCAAGGCCATTGCCGGCATCAAATAAGATCTTCGATCACAGGTAAACGAAGGGCCGTCCGCAGGTCAGGGCGGCCCTTTAAAAAACAGCGATATGAGGTTATCCATGAAGTGCGGAATCAAATTCTGCGGCGGATGCAACCCCAGGTATGAGCGGGGGGAGGCCTGCAGACACATCCAGAAGGAGTGCGATGAGATCGACTTCGCCCACGTCAACGAGGAGGACACCTATGATCACCTGCTGGTGATCGGCGGATGTCCCGCCTGCTGTGCGTCTTATGAACAGTACAAGGTGGACGGGGACGTGATCAAAATGTGGGACGAATCTCATATCGAAGCCGTTAAACAAGCGCTTTCCAAACGTCAGAAAGCCAAAGGAGAGTAAAGCAAATGGGTTGGAAAGAAATCTATGAAAGCAAACTGATGACCGGACCGGAAGCGGTGAAGCTGATCAAGTCCGGTGACGATGTGGTCCTTTCCCACTGCATCAACGAGCCGGAATATCTGATCGACTGCATGGTCAAGAACGCCGAAGAGTACAAGGGCGTCAAAGTCCATCACATGGTATCCAACGGTCCGGGAGAATACGTCAAACCGGAATACGCCGAGAACTTTTTCACGGAAGTCTGGTTCGGCGCCGGCAATTCCAGAAAAGCCATCGCGGCAGGAAACGGCGACATCGTGCCGGTATACTTCTACGAGATCCCCATCCTCATGAGAAAGGGTCTGATCAACGTGGACGTCCTCCTGCTTCAGGTAACTCCTCCGGACAAGTACGGCAAGGTCTCCACGGGGATCTCCGCCGACTACACCGTACAGGCTCTGCGCTCGGCGAAAACGGTCATCGCCCAGGTCAACAACAACATTCCGTTCACCTACGGTGATGCCATCTTCGACGTCAGTGAGATCGATGCCTTTGTGGAACACGATGAAGATCTGTTCGAGCTTCCCGCCGCCAAGATCGGCGAGACGGAAGAGGCCATCGGCAAATACTGCGCGGAACTGGTCAACGACGGCGACTGCCTCCAGCTGGGCATCGGCGCCATCCCCGATGCGGTCTGCCATGAACTGGGCAACAAGAAGCATCTGGGCATCCATTCGGAAATGCTGGGCGACGGCCCCATCTTCCTCTATGAGCAGGGAGCTATCGACGGCAGCGAAAAGGATATCGACAAGGGCAAGATGGTCTTCAACTTCGCCATGGGCTCCAAAAAGACTTACGAGTTCCTGGATCACAACACGGACTGCCTGATGAAGACGGTGGATTACGTCAACCATCCCATGGTGGTCTGCCAGAATAAGAACAACGTGAGCATCAACTCCGCCATCGAAGTAGACTTCTACGGCCAGGTGGCGGCAGACATGATCGGCTATCGTCAGTTCTCCGGCGTAGGCGGCCAGGTCGACTTCATCCGTGGCGCCCAGATGGCGGAAAACGGCCGTGCCATCATCGCCATGCCCTCCGTTACCGTGAAGAAGGACGGCACCAAGCTGTCCAAGATCAAGCCTCTGCTGGCGGAAGGCGCCTGCGTCACCACCAACCGGTTCGACGTGGACTACGTGGTCACCGAGTTCGGTATCGCCCGGATGAAGGGCGTAGCCACCAGAGAAAGAGCAAAGGCACTGATTCGCATCGCCCATCCCGACTTCAGGGAAGAGCTGGTGGAGAAGTTCAATGAAATGTTCCCGGAGCAGATCTCCGTGGACGAATTATAATTCAAGGAGGAAAAAGTTATGCAGGCATTAAGAGTAGTACCGGCCATCCATTATTTCGACACCTTCGGTGAATTCGCCAAGGAATTCAACGTAGGCAAGGGCGACATCCTGGTTACCAACGAGTGGATGTACACCCCCTATGTGGCGCCCGTGGGCATCGATATCCCCGTCATCTATCAGGAAAAGTACGGTGCAGGCGAGCCGACGGATGAGATGATGGACGCCATGAAGGAAGAGATGGACAAATACGAATACGATCGGATCATCGCCTTTGGCGGCGGAACCATCGTAGACTGCTGTAAAGTCCTGGCCTGTGAGATCCCGAACAAAGTTGCGGA
>CADBQT010000168.1 GCA_902796875.1 uncultured Eubacteriales bacterium | reverse complement strand
CCCCCTTATGCCCGGGCATGTGAAAGGACACCGGGTCTTTGCCGGCGTGCTCGATCAAAAACCCTCTCACACCTTCTTTTTTCATCGTAGCCATCCTCCTCCATCTCCTCCGATGCTGATTCCGTGCTCACCGAGTTTTTTGAAAAGATCTCCCGCCGATCTCAGTGGATGGTAGAGCCATTTCCTCAATCTCATTCGGCGGGCTGTTCTAAGGATCGTTTTCGCTATTATCCGGTCCCTTATCGGATCTTCCAGACACACAGTCCACGGACGGTCGTCCTCCGGGAACAGTTCTTCTCTTTCGAAGTAGCGGCGGGCAACGGATCGATTCTGTTCTTCACACCGAAGGAGAAGATCCCGACGTTCCTCGTCCCTCAGAGGATGGACCCGGCCCTCCTCCGGGTGGGCGCTGGCAAAGGCCCTGGCCGCCATATTTATCCAGGATTGCCCGATCATCGGATTCATATGAGAATTAATGTGCAGCACAGCCCACGCACATTCTGCGGTAATAGAGTTGTTGATGTCCTCATCATGCAGTACGAACCGGTCATCCCATCTCAAGCCGCAGGCGTGGATAAAATCTTTCCGGATATCTCCGCCGTAAAAAACGCCTTTATCGTAAATCCTTATCTTCACATGATCCCGGCCAAAACACCGATCCAGACGAAGACTGAAATCGTTATAGTCGAGCACATGATACCGGTACTTCCAAAGAGCATATTCTAAGGCGGATCTCTTTTGGTTGCCGAACCTGCCTGTTATCATCTTCCAGTGGGATTCCGCCCAGAGATCCTGTCTTCGCAGATAGAGTATGATATCTATCTCAACGTCTTCCCCAAGGCAACGGCAAAAGAAATTTCTGATCTCCCGCCAGAAGGCATCCGGGTCAGTTCCCGGATCTCCATATGACCATTGACCATAGATATCCTCGTCGGAGACGATCAGAACATCATAGTTCGATGCATATCTTTTGAACCGCTCCATCTCGTCACTGACCGGATTCTTTGCTTTCGCCAATCCGGCGTGACCGCTTTTCTCAAGGGCATAGAACAACGCCACCTCACCATTGTGGTGTGCGGCGTAGGACATTATTTCTTTGGGCAGATAATACCCGGCGCCCTGCTTTTCCAGGAAGGCGGAATTCTCGTGCAAAAACTTCTGGATCGCCGTCGATCCGGTCTTGGGCATTCCTATATGTAAAAAGACGTGTTTCATTTCTGGCCTGATGTTGGCTTACAGTCAAACAGGCTCCGCAAGAGCGGAGCCTGCAGATTTAGCTTGCAGAATAGTTCTGTTGTTTATTTGTTGTAGTCGAAGAAGCCTTCTCCGGTCTTCATGCCCAGCTTGCCGGCACGGACCATCTTCTTCAGCAGCGGATTGGGTCTGTACTTGGGATCGCCGTATTCGGTGAACAGGGTCTCCATGATGGCCAGGCAGACGTCCAGTCCGATCAGATCGCCCAGGGCGAGGGGGCCCATCGGGTGATTGGCGCCCAGCTTCATGGCCGTGTCGATGCCCTCTGCGGAAGCAACGCCGTCCGCCAGGATGCCGACCGCTTCGTTGATCATGGGGATCAGCACTCTGTTGACTACAAATCCCGGAGCCTCAGCGACCTCTACCGGGGTCTTCTTCAGGCTTTCGGTGGCCTCGACGACCGCATCCTTGACCTCATCGGAGGTGGCGATGCCTTTGACGACCTCGACCAGCTTCATGGCCGGTACCGGGTTGAAGAAGTGCATGCCGATGACCTTGTCCGGTCTGGAAGTGACCGCGGCGATCTCCGTGATGGAAAGGGCAGACGTGTTGGTGGCCAGAATGGCGTCGTCCTTGCAGACTTCATCCAGCTGAGAGAACAGTTCCTTTTTCTTGTCCATGTTCTCCGTGGAGGACTCGATGATCAGGTCGCAGTCCGCCAGCACGTCGAAGGTGGTGCCGCCGGAGATCCGGCCCAGGGTCGCTGCCTTATCGTCTTCCGTGATCTTTTCCTTTGCGACCATCTTGGACAGATTCTTGTCGATCTTGGCCAGAGCGCCGTCGATGTACTCCTGCTTGCTGCTTCTGATCACTACGTCATAACCTGCAGCTGCACAGACCTGGATGATTCCGGAACCCATGGTTCCCGTTCCCATTACGCCAATTTTCTTCATAACTATTTCTCCTTTTCTCTTTAACGTTCGGGGGATACCTCTTTACCTTCCCCCTTGGTCATTATATGGGCTGCAGCCGGGAATGTAAAGCCCCCATTTGCAGGGGATACGACCTTTCCCGGCCCCTTCGGATACCTATTTCACCGTCACGGTCACCGTGGTCCAGACCCCGTCATTGGCGAAGACATAGATCCGGCAGGTGCCTTTGCCTTTGCCCGTCACCTTCCCTCCTGCCGTCACCGTTGCCACCCGGGTATCCGTGGACAGATACCGGGCAGTTTTTTCGTGGGTCAGCTGACGGTATCTGGTGTTGTAGCTGACTTTCGGCTTGATGGTATAGGCGGATCCTTTGGTGATGCTCACCGTCCGTTTCGGCACGGTGACCCGGATCCCGTTGGTGTATTTTTTGCTCCCCACGACGGTGTGGGTCAGCGGGGTCTTGGCCAGGGTGATGGTCCTGCCCTTTTCCACCCGGTAGGCGATGGCGTAGTATTTGTACTCCCCCGCCTTCTGGCCGCCCAGGCTGCAGCTGGCGGCAGTTCCGCTCTTCACGGTCTTCTTCAGGGTCGGGGTGTATTTCTTCTTTCCGGTGTTGCAAAGGCTTCCGTAGACTTTGTAGCCCGTGGCTCCGGGGACCTTGGTCCATTTGAAACTCAGCGTTTTCCCGGAGGCCGTGGTGGAAAGCACCATGACGTCCTTGATCTTGACGGTCAGGGTCCCCTTCCCGTAGTCGAACCGGTAGTTGGTCGCGCTTCCCCCGGAGGGGGTGACGGAATATGTGCTTCCGGGGCTGACCCCGGGCCGCTTCGCCGCCGGCGCCTTATACCCTGCCGCAGTGGAAGCCGTCTCTCCTCCCACGAATCCGGTGACCATCACCGCCATCTTCGGCGTCCCGTACCAGGGGATGGTCTCGCTCTGATAGGTGGCCTTCAGAATCGCCTTGTCGATCCTGTATTCGACGGT
>CADBQT010000167.1 GCA_902796875.1 uncultured Eubacteriales bacterium | reverse complement strand
TTTTGTTCCCGGATGTTGCCTTAATTGGGATTTTCTGGTATACTTACATTAAGTTTTACGGAACACAAAGGAGGGAATGCCATGATCATATGCCCCAATTGCGGAACGGAGCTGGCGGATGAGGCCAGATTCTGCCGGATCTGCGGAACAAAACTGGAAGCGGCGCCTGTCGCGCCGGAAGTCGAGGAAGTTGAAGAGGCTTTCGAGCCGGAAGCGCCGGAGTATTCCGATGCAGCTGAATCGGCCGAAACGGAAGTCGAGAAAGTCGAGGAAGTCGAGGAGGTTATCGAACCGGAAGCCGGACAGGAACCGGACGAGTCCGATCCGGCCGTGGACGCAGTGGAATCCGAATTCGAAGATGAAGATGAAGAGGACGAGGGCGACGACTTCGAGGAGCCCGTGGTCGACGAGAATGGCAACGTCAGCTTCGACTGGAACCAGCCGGTGAAGATGGAAGAGCCGGAGGGCGAGTTGGAGTACGGATGGGATGCTCCCACCGGAGTGGTGGACGGAGACGATCCTGAGGCCATGGTCCCCGTTTACGTCGGCGGAGAAGACGAAGATGAGGACGGCGAGGATGGATGGAACGCCGAGAGAGATCCATGGGATCACACGGACGAATTCGATCCCGAGGACATCTCCGAGAACAAGGTCATGGCCCTGGCCGCCTACATCCTGGGACCCATCGGGATCATCATCGCCCTGCTGGCCAGCCAGCTGTCCCCCTATGCCGGCTTCCATGTACGCCAGGCTCTGAAGATCGATATCCTGATCGCCATCGTTGCCGTGATCACGACCCTGCTGTGCTGGACTTTCATTGTACCCATCGCAGGAGCTATCGTCCTGATCATCCTGCTGGTGCTCAAGATCATCGCATTCTTCTCCGTCTGCAAAGGCAAAGCCGTCGAACTGCCCATCATCCGCGGACTGCGGTTTTTGAAGTAAGACCCATGCCTTTGCATATCGTACTGGTCGAACCGGAAATACCCCCCAATACGGGAAACATCGCCCGGAGCTGCGCGGTCACGGGGAGCATTCTGCACCTGGTCAAGCCTCTGGGCTTTTCCATTGACGACAAAAGTCTGCGCCGGGCGGGGCTGGACTACTGGCCCTACGTGGAGGTAAAGGTCCACGAGAGCCTGGAAGAGTTTCTCGCAGAATACGCGGACCGAAGAGACCGGATGTTTCTGGCGACGACCAAAGGCAACAAGACCTACACGGAAGTCTCATTTCAGGACGGGGACATGATCCTTTTTGGTCGGGAGACCAGAGGCCTTCCACGGGAGCTGATCCGGGAAAACGAAGAGCGGACCATACGGATCCCCTTAAGCGAAGACACCCGTCTCAGGTCCCTTAATCTGGCCAATTCCGTGAACATCATCCTCTTCGAAGCTCTTCGCCAGATGAATTTCCCCGGATTGGCATAATCATTGCGTATTGCCCCGGCAAATGTGGTATAATGAGGTGACCGTGGGCGAAGAAAATGCCCCGGTCAGACCCATGATCCGGGGAGAGAAGGAATGAGCCTGAAGCTTGGATATGACCTGACAATCGAACAGAGTCAAAAACTGGTCATGACGCCGGAACTGATCCAGGCGATCAGGATCCTTCAGTTTAATATTCAGGAACTGAACGCCTACGTTCAGGAAGAACTTCTCACCAATCCCGTACTGGAACAGGAAAACACCCCCGACGTCCCTCTGCCGGAACCGGTTCAGGGGGAGGACGAACCGGACTGGAAGGATTTCATTCGGAAGAATTCCTATGAAGATGTCAATTACGGTCAGGAACGGGATCCCGGAGACGACGAAAAGACCGATTTCTACGAACGCCATGTATCCAGTGATGCCACTCTGCCGGAGCATCTCATGTTTCAGTTGCAGTTTATGGCCAAATGCGATGAGCGGTTCCGCATCGGACGGTACATCATCGAGTCCCTGGACGAGAACGGATACATGACTTCCACCGTTCCCGAGATCGCTCGCGCCCTGGACACGGAAGAGGGCCATGTGCGCTCCGCACTGAAGATGATCCAGCGGATGGATCCCGCCGGCGTGGGCGCATCGGATCTTAAAGAGTGTCTGATGATCCAGCTGAGAAATCTGGATCTTCTGACCCCGGAACTGGAGACCATGATCAACGATCATCTGGAGGATCTGGCCAACAATCGGCTCAGCGTCATCGCCAAGACCATGGGGATCACCCCGATGGAAGCCCAGCGGCTGGCGGACGTGATCCGTACTCTGGAGCCCAAACCGGGACGCCAGTTCGCCACGGGATCGGACGTCCGGTACATCATCCCCGACGTGATCGTAGAAAAGACGGAGGACGGATTCGCCCTTCGCATGAACGGAGACAGCATTCCCCGCCTCAGGATCAGCTCCTATTACCGGAGCCTTCTGGGCAAGGCGGAGGAGGACGAACAGCTGTCTTCTTATCTTTCGGAGAGAGTCAGCTCGGCCATCTGGCTCATCAAGAGCATCGATCAACGAAAAAAGACCATTTACAATGTGGCGGAAGCCATCGTCCGTTTCCAGAAGGACTATTTCGAAAAGGGCGCCAAGTACATGCGGACCCTGACCCTCAGGGACGTGGCCGAGGAAGTGGGGGTCCACGAATCCACCGTTTCCCGGTCCATCAACGGCAAGTACCTCCAGTGCTGCCAGGGAGTCTATGAGCTTCGGCACTTTTTCTCCGCGGGAGTCTCCGATCACAAGGGAGAAGGGGTCTCCTCCAGCAGCATCAAGGAATTCATCCGGGAGATCGTCGACGGGGAGGATCCGAAGAAGCCTTACAGCGATCAGGCCATGGTGGAGCTTCTGGCGGAAAAGGGATTCCACATTTCCCGGCGGACCGTGGCCAAATACAGGGATGAACTGGAGATCCTCTCCTCATCCAAACGAAGAAGGTATTGACCCTGCCCATCGCAGGTCGATATATACAACGTAAAGCATTTTAACGATTCAGGAGGAACATCATGGGAATCAAAGTAGGAATCAGCGGATTTGGTCGTATTTCGAGACTAGCGATCAGGACGGCGCAGAACATGCCGGACATCGAGATCGCAGGCATCAACTATCGGAATGCAGATCTGGAGTATCTGGCATACATGCTGAAGTTCGACTCCGTCTTCGGGCGCTTCCCCGGAGAAGTAGGAACGTATGATGGAGGTCTGGTGATCGACGGTAAGGAGATCCCGGTGTACAGTGAATCGAATCCGT
This sequence comes from uncultured Eubacteriales bacterium, assembly GCA_902796875.1. Lineage (GTDB taxonomy): Bacteria > Bacillota > Clostridia > Peptostreptococcales > Anaerovoracaceae > Lentihominibacter. The sequence goes on along the minus strand of CADBQT010000167.1, from coordinate 14,454 downwards.
CCATGATCCCCTGGGATGCATGCGGAGCAGAGTATATCGTCGAAGGTACCGGCGCCTACAACACGGCGGAGAAGGCCCAGCCCCATCTGGATGCGGGCGCGAAGAAGGTCATCATCACCGCGCCGGCAAAGGATGATTCCCCCACCTTCGTCTGCGGTGTGAACCTGGACAAGTACACGTCCGACATGAACGTGGTCTCCAATGCGTCCTGTACGACCAACTGCCTGGCCCCCCTGTGCAAAGTCCTGGAAGACAACTTCGGGATCGAGCAGGGCCTGATGGCGACCATCCACGCGGCGACCTCCAAGCAGGTTACCGTAGACAAGAGAAACATGAAGGACTGGCGGATCGGCCGGTCGGCCTTCAACAGCATCATCCCCACCACCACGGGCGCTGCAAAGGCCGTAGCCAAGGTCATCCCCACCCTCAAAGGCAAGATGACCGGATTCGCCTACCGGGTGCCGACCAATGACGTGTCCGTCGTGGACCTGAACGTCATGCTCAAGACGCCCACCAGCCTGTCCGAGATCAATGCCGCCATGAAGAAGGCTTCCGAAGGTGAACTGAAGGGGATCCTGGAGTACGTCGAGGATCAGTGCGTGACCATCGACTTCGTCGGTGACACCAACACCTCCATCTTCGACGCCACCATGGGCATCGCCCTGAATGATAAGTTCTTCAAGCTGATCGCGTACTATGACAACGAGTACGGCTACGCCACCAAGGTGCTGGAACTGATCCGTCACATGTACAGCGTGGATCACAAAGAAGGCTGAATAATAAAGAAGGAGTTAGCAAAATGAAAAAAACAGTAAGAGATATCGATGTGGCCGGCAAACGGGTGCTGGTCCGCTGCGATTTCAACGTGCCCATGCAGGACGGGGAGATCACGGATGACATCCGGATCCGTTCCGCTCTGCCCACGATCCAGTATCTGATCGAGGCAAAGGCAAAGGTCATCCTCATGTCCCACATGGGAAGACCCAAGGGAGAGCCCAAGCCGGAATTCTCCCTGCTGCCGGTAGCTGCCCGTCTGACGGAACTTCTGGGGCAGGATGTCCTTTTCGTTCCCTCCGATGAGGTGGTGGACCAGCAGGTGACCGACGCTGCCATGGCCCTCCCCGAGGGAGAGGTCATGCTTCTGGAGAACACCCGGTACCGGAAGGAAGAGACCAAGAACGAAGAGCCCTTCACCGGCCAGCTGGCCGCTCTCGGCGAACTCTTCGTCAACGACGCCTTCGGCACGGCCCACCGGGCCCACTGCTCCACGGCGGGACTGGCTGCCTACATGCCGGCAGTCTCCGGATTCCTCATCGAGAAGGAAGTCAAGTTCCTGGGAGACGCCCTGGACGCTCCGGAGAGACCCTTTGTGGCCATCATGGGCGGCGCCAAGGTGGGAGACAAGATCCCCGTCATCGAGAACCTGATGAAAAAGGTGGACACCATCATCATCGGCGGCGGCATGAGCTACACCTTCTTCAAGGCCATGGGCTACGAGATCGGCACGTCCATCCTGGACGAGGATAGCATCGAACTGGCCAAGGATCTGATGGCCAAAGCCCGCCAGTCGGGAGTGGAGATGCTCCTGCCCGTGGACGCGGTCTGCGCATCCGAGTTCAGCAATGACGCTCACCAGGCCATCTTCGACCGGGAGCAGATCCCGGCGGACATGATGGGCATGGATATCGGTCCCAAGACCATCGCCCTCTTCGAGGAAGCCATCGCCAAGGCGAAGACCATCGTCTGGAACGGCCCCTGCGGTGTCTTCGAGATGCCCAACTTCGCCGAAGGGACGAAGGCTGTTGCCCGGGCTCTGGCTCAGAGCGGAGCGGTGACCGTTATCGGCGGCGGAGATTCCGCTGCGGCGGTGGAGCAGTTCGGCTTCGCCGACAAAATGACCCATATTTCTACCGGCGGCGGCGCTTCTCTGGAATTCCTGGAGGGCAAGGAGCTGCCCGGAATCGCATGTCTGGAGGATAAGGAATGAGGATACCTTTTATCGCAGGAAACTGGAAGATGTTTAAGACAAAGGCCCAGGCCCGTGCCTTTGCAGATGAATTCAAAAATCTCTATCAGGGGACCGATGTGAAGACCGCCATCTGCGCGTCCTTCACCGATCTGGAACTTCTGAAGGAAGCCTTTGCGGGCACGGAGATCGGCGTAGGCGCCCAGAACGTCCACTTCGAGGAAGAGGGAGCCTTTACCGGAGAGATCTCCGCGGCCATGCTGGAGGAGATCGGCGTGGACTACTGCGTCATCGGCCATTCGGAGCGCCGTCAGTACTTCGCCGAGACGGACGAGACCGTCAACCTTAAGCTGAAGCGGCTCCTGAAAGGACCGATCCGCCCCATCATGTGCGTGGGCGAGAGCCTGGAGCAGAGAGACGCCGGCGAGCTATTCGATGTGGTCAGAGGCCAGCTGGAAAAGGGCCTGGTGGACATCCCGGCAGAGGACATGGTCCGGATCGTCATCGCTTACGAGCCCATCTGGGCCATCGGAACGGGACGGACGGCAACCCCGGAACAGGCGGAGGAGATGTGCGCATTCATCCGCAAGACCCTGATCGACCTCTACGGCGAGGATACGGCGGATGAGGTGATCATCCAGTACGGCGGCAGCGTGAAGCCGGCCAACGCCACGGAGATCATGAACATGGACGAGATCGATGGTGCCCTGGTGGGAGGAGCATCCCTCAAGGCGGAAGACTTCATGGCCATCATCGATTTTTGATCCCGCAGAAACTGTCGGGTATAGTGAAACAGAATAAAGGAGGAAGAACAATATGTCATTTATCGAAGATGTTGTAGCAAGAGAAGTACTGGATTCCCGCGGAAATCCCACGGTGGAAGTGGAGATCCTGCTGGATGACGGCAGTGTGGGCAGAGCGATCGTTCCCTCGGGAGCATCCACCGGCGTTCACGAAGCGGTGGAACTGAGAGACGGTGACGAGGCCAGATATCTGGGCAAGGGCACCCTCCAGGCCGTGAAGAATGTCAACGAGATCATCGCCGACGAGATCCTGGGATGGGAAAGCGCCGACCAGACCGGTCTGGACAAGCTGCTCATCGAACTGGACGGCACGGAGAACAAAGGCAAACTGGGCGCCAACGCCATTCTGGGCGTGTCCATGGCCAACGCCAGAGCGGCGGCGGAATCCTGCGGACTTCCCCTGTTCCAGTATCTGGGCGGGATCAACGGCAAAGTGCTCCCCACGCCCATGATGAACATCTTGAACGGTGGAGCCCACGCGGACAACTCAGTGGACATCCAGGAGTTCATGGTCATGCCCGTAGGCGCCACGTCCTTCCGGGAAGCCCTGCGGATGGGCGCGGAGACCTTCCACAACCTGAAGAAGATCCTCAAGGAGAAGGGTCTGAACACCGCGGTGGGTGATGAAGGCGGATATGCGCCGGATCTGGCCACCAACGAAGAGGCCATCCAGGTGATCATCGATGCAGTGACCAAGGCAGGATACGAGCCGGGCAAGGACATCCGCATCGCCCTGGACGTCGCCGCCAGCGAGTTCTACGATGAGAACGCGAAGATCTACCGGCTGACGGGCGAGGGCGTCGACCGTACATCGGAGGAAATGATCGAATACTACAAGATGCTCTGCGACAAATATCCCATCATCTCCATCGAAGACGGCCTGGCCGAGGACGACTGGGACGGATGGAAGCAGATGACGGAAGCTCTGGGCGACCGGATCCAGCTGGTGGGCGACGACCTGTTCGTCACCAACACCAAGCGGCTGGCCAGAGGCATCGAGGAAGGCGCCGGCAACTCCATCCTGATCAAGGTGAACCAGATCGGTACCCTGACAGAGACCTTCGACGCCATCGAAATGGCCAAGAAGGCCGGCTACACGGCGGTGGTTTCCCACCGGAGCGGTGAGACGGAGGATACCACCATTGCGGACATCGTCGTCGGCCTCAATGCGGGTCAGATCAAGACGGGATCCGCTTCCCGGACCGACCGGATCGCCAAGTACAACCAGCTTCTCCGGATCGAAGAACTGCTGGATGAGTCGGCCCAGTATGCCGGAATGGATTCCTTCTACAACGTGAAGTAGGCCGGAAGGCAAAAAGAAGTAAGCCAGAGGGCAAAAAACTGTATTTTTCAGTGCCGGAACCAGTTGATTTCTTGATTTCCCTATGTTAAACTGTCTTGGTTAGAACGTAAGGAGGAGAATGAAATGAGTCTGGCACTTAAAATTGTACTGCTGATAGCGAGTATAATTTTGACCGTAAGCATTTTGCTGCAGTCCAGTAACAGCGCCGGTCTGTCCGGTTCCATCGGCGGTGGCGCCGAGCAGCTTTTCGGTAAGAAGAGAAGCTCCGGATATGACGCGATCCTGAGTAAGGTCTCCACGGTAACAGCGATCCTGTTCATCGTGATCTCTCTGGTGCTGGTTGCGATCGAGGACTGAGGTCAATCCTTGGATCAGTTTAGAATATTATTCTAAATATATTCGTTGACAAGACGCTTTAAGAGGTATCGCAAGGTGCCTCTTAAACCATTTACGACGTGAGGGAGGTAACACACAAATGAAACTATTTGCACTGATCGCTGTGTGCGCGGCGGTCATCGGCCTGATTGTGGCACTGATTCTGGCGGCCTGGATCAAGAAGGCTCCGCAGGGGTCTGATCGGATGAAGGAGATCTCCGGATTTATCCGTGAGGGCGCCTTCGCATTCCTGCGCAGAGAGTACAAGATCATGGCCATCGTCATCATCGTTCTGGCGGTGGTGATCGGCATCGGACTGCAGAGCGTGACGACATCGATCCTGTATGTCTGCGGCGCGGTCCTTTCCGTTCTTGCCGGTTTCTTCGGCATGAACGTGGCTACGCTGGGTAACGTGAGAACGGCCAACGCAGCACAGGAATCCGGTATGAACAAAGCCCTGAAAGTGGCGTTCCGCTCCGGAGCTGTCATGGGACTGGCTGTTTCCGGCCTGGGCCTGTTCGGTCTTTCCATGATCGTTGTCTGTCTGGATCTGGCTACGGTAGTACAGTGCGTTACCGGTTTCGGATTCGGCGCATCCTCCATGGCTCTCTTCGGCCGTGTGGGTGGCGGAATCTATACCAAGGCTGCTGACGTAGGCGCCGACCTGGTCGGTAAAGTCGAAGCGGGCATCCCGGAAGACGATCCGAGAAACCCGGCGGTTATCGCTGACAACGTAGGCGACAACGTTGGTGACGTTGCCGGAATGGGTTCCGACCTGTACGAATCCTATGTCGGCTCCATCATCTCCGCCATCACTCTGGCGACAGTTGCGGCGGCTGCATCCGGCGGTCTCTTCGATAAGACTACGGCGGCTCTGTTCCCGCTGATCATGGCGGCAGTCGGCATCCTTTCCTCCGTCATCGGCATTCTGCTTGTCCGGGGCAAGGAAGGTTCCGACCCGGCCAAGGCGCTGAACGCCGGCACCTATATCGCCAGCGGATGCGTCATCATCGCATCCATCATCCTGTCCAAGGTGATGCTGGGCAGCTTCGCTTTCTGCGTAGCCATCATCGCCGGACTGGCTGTGGGCGTTGCCATTGGCAAGATCACGGAGATCTACACCTCCGATGCATACAGCTCTGTCAAGAAGATCGCTGAGCAGTCCCAGACCGGTTCTGCCACGACCATCATCTCCGGACTGGGCGTCGGCATGATGTCCACCGTATGGCCCATCATCTGCATCGCCGTCGGTATCTTCGCAGCATACTTTGCGGCTGAGAGCGTAGGCGCAGGCATGGGTATGTACGGTATCGCTCTGGCGGCGGTGGGCATGCTGTCCACCACGGGCATGACCGTAGCGGTCGACGCATACGGTCCCGTATCCGACAACGCCGGCGGTATTGCCGAGATGGCTGAGCTTCCTCACGAAGTCAGAGAGATCACCGATAAGCTGGACTCCGTCGGTAACACCACGGCAGCCATCGGTAAAGGATTTGCTATCGGATCCGCAGCCCTGACGGCCCTGGCTCTGTTCGCCTCTTATGCAGCGGTGACCAAGCTGTCTGCCATCAGTCTGCTGAACCCCATCGTTATCATCGGCCTGTTCATCGGAGCAATGCTTCCCTTCATGTTCTCCGCCTTCACTATGAATTCCGTGGGTAGAGCGGCGAACCAGATGATCGAGGAAGTCAGACGTCAGTTCCATGAGGACGAGGGCATCCTGGCTGGAACCTCCAAGCCGGACTATGCTCACTGCGTGGATATCTCCACTCAGGCAGCCCTGAAGGAAATGATCGTTCCCGGTCTCATGGCCGTTATCGCCCCCCTGGCGGTAGGCATCATCCTCGGACCTGAAGCTCTCGGCGGCATGCTGGCCGGAGCTCTGGCAGCCGGCGTCCTGCTGGCTCTGATGATGGCCAACGCCGGCGGAGCATGGGACAATGCGAAGAAGTATATCGAAGGCGGAAACTACGGCGGCAAGGGCTCCGATGCCCATAAGGCTGCGGTCGTTGGTGACACCGTTGGTGACCCGTTCAAGGATACCTCCGGCCCGTCCATCAACATCCTGATCAAGCTGATGACCATCGTATCCGTCGTCTTCGCTCCTCTGTTCGTCAGCATCGGCGGACTGCTGGGCTAATCAGCGGACGACCCTCTCGGATGAGAGGAATACTATGAACGTTATGCGCGGCATCCGTATGGTGCCGCGCATTTTTCTTCCCCGGGCCCTGACCGTCCCCGGAGCGAGGATCCTATGAGAGGCAACATGAAAGAGAACCAGGAAAGACAATCGATTACCGGTGAGATATCCGTCCATCGGAGAGGATATGGGTTTTTGCCCAGCCGGGAGCACACCCGGGATATTTTCATTGGATCCAGAAATATGAACGGGGCCATGGACGGGGACACGGTGGAAGTGGAACTCCTTCCCTGGAGAGAGGAGGACGACTCCCAGGAGGGGATCGTCCGCAGGATCCTGCAGCGCCGGGTCACAGAGATCGCCGGTCGGCTGGAGATGTTCCGAAGGTACGGGGAGGTCACTCCGGAGGGCGGCGGTTTTCGTCAGCCGGTGCGGATCAAGCCGGGGAATCTCGCCGGCGCACGACCGGGAGATCACGTGGCGGTGACCATCACCCGGTACCCGGACCGCCGCCGCGGGGCGGAAGGCAAAGTCACGGAGATCCTGGCCTCTGCCGATGAACCGGGAGGAGACATCCGCTCCATCGCCCGGTGCTACGGCCTTAACGAAGAATTTCCCGGCAAGGTCTTCGCCGAGGCCAGGATCGCCCAATCCACCGGGATCCTGGACACGGATAGAGAAGGAAGAAGAGATCTGCGGGACAAACTGATCTTCACCATCGACGGAGCCGATGCCAAGGATTTCGACGATGCCGTATCCCTGGAGAAACTGGATAACGGAAACTGCCTTCTCGGCGTCCACATCGCAGATGTGGCCCATTACGTGAGAGAGGGAAGCCCACTGGACGGGGAAGCCCGGCGGAGGGGGACCAGCGTGTATCTATTGGATCAGGTGATTCCCATGCTGCCCCGGCCTTTGTCCAACGGGATCTGCAGCCTCCAGCCGGGAGAGGAACGGTTGACCATGACTTTGGAAATGGAGATCGATCCCAAGGGCGAGGTGGTCGGCCACGAGATCTGTGAGAGCATCATCTGTTCCTCCGCCCGCCTGGTCTACGCCGATGTGTCGGCCTACTTCGACAGCCCGGAAGATCCGTCACTGCTCGAGAAAAACGAAGCGGCCTGCGTCCTCTGCGATGGAGCCGAAGTAGGGGCGAGCCTGGGGCGGATGCTGGAACTTTCCCACATCCTTCGGGAAAAGAGAGATCTGCGGGGAAGCATCGATTTCGACCTGGACGAAGCACGCATCAGCCTGGATGACCAGGGGATGCCGGTGAGCGTCGTCACAGCGGACAGGGGAGAGTCGGAGCGTCTCATCGAAGACTTTATGATCCTGGCCAACGAGACCATCGCAGAGCACTTCTTCTGGATGGAAGCCCCATTCATCTACCGGGTCCATGACAAGCCGGCACACGATAAAATGGAGGGCCTGAGAGGCTTTCTCCGGGAGATGGGGATCGCCTTTCACGGAGCCACGGGAGACGTTCACCCCAAGACCCTTCGGGACATCCTGGACCAGGTGAGAGGGGCGACCTACGAGAACGTGGTGAATGCAGTGATCCTCCGGTCCATGCAGAAGGCCTGCTACAGCCCATCCTGCCGGGGCCACTTCGGACTGGCCTCCACCTACTATTGCCATTTCACCTCCCCGATCCGAAGATATCCGGATCTGTTCATCCATCGGATCATCAAAATGATCCTCCGGGGAGACAGGGGAGAAGAATTGGAGGAGGTCCGCGGGATCATCGACGGGATCGCCGACTCTTCCTCGGCGGCGGAGAGAAATGCCGTGGAGGCGGAACGGGAAGTGGACAAGCTGAAAAAGACGGAATACATGTCCTCCCGCATAGGGGAAGAATACACCGGTATCATCAGCGGCGTCTCCCGGGCCGGATTCTTCGTTCAGCTGGAGAATACCATAGAAGGGATCGTCCGGATCACCGAACTCTACGACGACTATTACGACGTGGACCAGGACCGATTCATGCTGGTGGGAAGAAGGACGGGCAGGACCTTCCGCCTGGGGGATTCGGTAAGAGTGATCGTGGAATCGGTGGATATCCAGGATCGGGAGATCCGGTTCGTGCCGGCCTGAGAAAGGACCGACCTACTGCCGGTTCCAAAGTCCCCGGGTGAAGAGCAGGATCACCGTGAACAGTTCCAGACGTCCGGCGATCATCAGCACGCACAGATAGATCCTCAGGAGAGGATGATAGAAATCGAATTGAGTGACAGCCGCATCGTGGATGACGGCTGTTCCTGTATTGGAGAGAAGGGCCAGGGCTGTGCCCAGGCTGGTCTGCATATCCACTCCCGAGAAGGACAGCAGTATCCCGGAGAGGAGGATCAGTCCTCCGTAGACCAGGAGAAAAGCGGTGATGCTGGAGACCACCGGAGCCGACACCGGGTTGCCGCCCAGTTTGATGGCGACCACGGAACGGGGATGGATCCTCCGGGTCAGTCCCCGGCCGATCATGCGGAACATGACCAGGATACGGATGACCTTGACGGATCCCGCCGTGGAGGCGGAGCAGCCGCCGATGACGATGAGAGCCAGAAGGATGAACTGGCTGGCCGCCGGCCAGGTCAGGTCCACCGCGTGAACGTACCCGGCGGTGCTGGCCATGCAGATGGTCTGGAATATGCTTTCCCGGAAGGCCGTCTTCACATTCATTCCCCCCTGGAAGATCAGACTGAAAGCGCACAGGAGGCTTGCCCCTGCAATGATGAGAAGATATGCCCGAAGCTCGATATCCCGAAGGACCTCGTTGATCCTTCCGGTGATCATGTAGTGGTAGAGAATGAAGTTCACCGACGCCAGAAGACAGAAGATGGCGATGATGACCTCCACATAGATGCTGCCGTAGGCGGCGATGCCTCCCGCCTGAAGATTGAGTCCGCCGGTGCTCACGCACCCCAGAGTGGTGACGGCTGCCTCGAAGCAGGACATCTTGTTGGAGATGGCCAGAAGGATGAATTCCGCTACCGTAAAGGCGGAGTAGGTGATGTAAAGCACCCGGGCGGAGGTACTGATCCGGGCGGAGGTCTTCTGATAGACCGGCCCCGGAGTTTCCGCCCGCACGATGAACTGGCCGCTGATGCCCAGGGCAGGCAGGATGGAAATGACGAAGACCAGGATCCCCATGCCCCCCAGCCAGTGGCTCAGGGATTTCCACAGGAGCAGGCTTCGGTTGGTGATTCCCCCGACCAGGACGGTGGCGCCCGTGGTGGTGAATCCTGAGGTGGACTCAAACAGAGCGTCGACGAAATTCGGCGTGCATCCCGAGATATAGTAAGGGAAAGCCCCGGCAAAGGAAGCCAGCATCCAGCAGAGTGAGACGACCAGATAGCCGTCCTTGGCGTGGAAGCTGGACCGGTCGGAACGGAACAGCACGGAAATGCCGACGCCGATGATCAGGATGACGGGAGTGCACATGCGAAAAGCCCGGGCGCTCTCCTGATCCCCGGTCACTTCCGCATAGACCCAGGGAATGATCATGGCGATCCCGGTAATGAGTATGATGGTGCCCAGGATCTTTACCAGCACTTTTAAGTTTGTCTTGTCTCTGCTCATAATCCGAACCTTCCCTTCATCCCATCAGTAACTTCTCGTCCAGTACTTGGGCGAGATCAGAACGAAGAGGGCGTATAATTCCAGTCTTCCGCCGATCATCATAATGGAGAGGATCAGCTTGGCTGCCTCCGGGTAGTCGGCGCAGGCCGAGTGGAGGCCGCCGCTGGCGAAGGCGGTCCCCGTATTGCAAAGGCAGGCGATCCCGGAACTGAATGCGTCCGGCATAGCCACACCGGTAAAGGTCAAAAGGAAAACCCCGGCAAAGAGGGCGGTCAGATAGAGGAAGGGGACGGTCACCGCTCCGGAGACCTTGTCCGAAGGCATTCCCTGTCCGTTCATTTTTACCGTCTCGAAAAAGTTGGGGTGAAGCCGCATGGATATACCGTGGCGAATCAGCTTCAGGGTGACCATGGCCCGGGCGATCTTCAGCCCGCCTCCCGGAGAGGAGGAACAGGCGCCGATGAACATCAGCGTCAGGAGGATCATCTGGGCGATTTGAGGCCAGATACGGTAATCCGTGGTGGTGAATCCAGTGGTGGTCAAAAGGGAAATGGCCTGGAAGAAGCCGTTGACGGCGGAGCCCACCAGATCCCTGGATGAGTGGGTGAAGAACAGGATCGCCGTCAGGATCAGCCCGGAACCGACGATGATCGCGCCGTAGGCCTTGAGCTCCGTGTCCCGGGCAAAGGCGCGCAGTCCGTTTCGGAAAGCGGAGATATACAGGTTGAAATTCACCGCGCTCAGGATCATGAAGATCATGACGATGACGGGAACGGCAATTCCTCCGAAATGTTCCAGGTTGTTGTCGTACCGGGAAAAACCGCCGGTGCTCACGGTGGACATGCTGTGGATCAGGCCGTTGAATACGGTCATTCCGCTCAACGTGAGAAGGATGGTCTCCGCCAGGGTCATGCCCAGATAGAACAGGGTGATGCCTCGCACGGTGGTGATCATCTTCGGGGTGACTTCGTCCAGAGTGGGACCGTGGATGTCCACGGCGTTCAGGCGCTGGGCGTTGATCCCCAGGGCCGGCATGAGGGCGATGGCAAACAGGAGGATCCCGATGCCTCCGGCCCAGCAGGTCATGGACCGCCAGAAGATGATCCCTCTGGGGAGATGATTGATCTCATCCAGCACGGTGGCTCCCGTTGTGGTGAATCCGGAACAGGATTCGAAAAAGGCGCTGGCCGGACGGTCGATCACGCCGGTGAGCAGGTAGGGGATGCTTCCGATCAGTGCAAGGACCACCCAGCACAGAGTCAGCGTCAGAAGACCGTCGCCGATCCCCAGATCCTTTTTCTCCCTCCGGTGAAGGGAACAGAGACGGACCGTAAGCGTCCCCACCGCGATGGTTGCGATGCCCAGAAGGAGGAACATGATCCCCTCCCGAAACTCCCGACAGATCAAGGATACGACAAAAGCCGGTATCATGGTGATACCGACGGCTGTTGTCGTCATACCGACGATCCGAAAGATGGGACGCAGTGAAAACTTCATGGATCCTCCTACCCCCGCAGAAGAGAGTGCAGGGCGCTGTTGTCCTTAAGAAGCTTCTCCAGATTGGAGATCTCGCTGATCAGACTGAGCATGATGATCCGGTCGCCTTCCTCGATGATGGTTTCCCCGTCGGGGATGATCACATCCCGACCGCGGTGGATGGCGGCGATGATCAGACTTGACGGGAGATCCAGGTTCCGGAGAGGCTCGCCCACAAAGCTCATGTGGGAACCGGCGATGACCTCGATGATCTCCGCCTGGCCCTGGATGAGCTGGGAGGAGAGGATCTTCTTGTTGCCCTGGACCAGCCGCACGATGGTGCTGGTGGTGATATCCTGGGGGTTCAGAGCCATATCGATGCCCATGCTGGAGATGATGTCGGCGTAGCTGTTCCGGCTGACCTTGGCGATAACATCCTCGATCCCACGGTGCTTGGCCATGAGGGCCAGGACCAGGTTATCCTCGTCGAAGCCGGTAGCGGTGACCACGGCGTCCATGGCGTCCAGATTTTCCTCCTCCAGGAGGGTCCGGTCCGTGGCGTCTCCGTGGAGCACCATGACATCGTCCAGATGGGTGGCCAGATAGTGGCACCGTTCCTTATCCTGCTCGATGATCTTCACGGCCGCGCCGAATTCGGACAGCATCTGGGCCAGATAAAAACCGGTCTTTCCGCCGCCCATGATCATGACTTTCTGCAGGTCCGTATATTTGCCCCGTTCGTGGACTTTTTTGTTCAGTTTCTGGATGGGTTCCTTCTCGCCCACCACGTAGAGGAAGTCCTCCTTGCGGATAACGTCGCCGCCGTGGGGGATGATGACCTTGCCGTTACGGGAGATCCCGACGACCAGCATTCCCGGCAGGACGGAAGAAAACTCGGTAATGGGCAGATCGATAAGCTGTTTGAATCGATCCACCTTGAACTCCAACAGGGAGATTTTCCCGCTGGAGAAGATGCCGTTACTCAGGGTATACTTTTCCGCAAGATACTTGTAGATCTCCACGGTGATCCCCAGGTCCGGGTTGACGATGTGGTCGATATGCATCAGTTCCTTGATGAAGTCGATCTGCTGCATGTGCTCCGGGTCGCGCACCCGGGCGATGACCTTGCCGCAGCCCAGTTTTTTTGCAAAGGCAGCGATGACGATGTTGTTCTCGTCACTGGCTGTGGTCGTGATGAGAAAGTCGTAGGAAGAGATTCCCATATTCCGCAGACTACGGGTCTCCTTCGCATTGATATTCACCGTCATGATGTCCATCTGGCTGCTGGCCTTCTGGAGCTGTGACTCGCTGATGTCGATCATAGTGACGGAATTGTCCCCGTCGAGAAGGGCCCGGGCGACCTTAACGCCCAGCTTTCCCGCACCGACAATAGCAACTTTCATATGATATACCTCCCTCAGCGGATCATATCCGCTGAATCACCCGTCTATTCTATCACGATTGGGGAGATAATCAACCCCGCCGGGGCAGACAGGGGATCCTCTTATCCCTCCGTCTTGAATCCCGGTCCGGCTTTATGTACAATAGGCGTGAAGGAGGGCCGGGTAATCTGCCCGGCATCGGATCATGGATATTCAACGCTTTATCGGAGGCAATCTGGAAGCCAACGGTTACGTGATCACTTCCCGCTCCGGCGGGGAGTGTTTTATCATCGACCCGGGATACCGCCCGGGGGTATTTCTGCGGGATGTGGAGACCAGGAAGCTGAAGCCTTTAGGCATACTCCTCACCCATCATCACGACGATCACACGGGAGCGGTGAACCGGCTCCGCCGGGAGTGGGACTGTCCCGTATACCTTCATCGGCTGGACGCCTATGTCTGGCCGTCGGACGTGGACGTGTATCTGGAAGGGGGAGAGACCCTGGACCTGGGCGGAGAGGAGATCCAGGTGATCCACACGCCGGGGCATACCCGGGGCGGCGTCTGCTTCATGGCGCCGGAAAGCCGGGTGTGTTTTACCGGAGACACCATATTCAACGTGGATCTGGGCAGGACCGATCTGGATGACGGATCCCCGGAGGACATGGAGAAGACCATCCGGGAGATCATCGACCGCTGGCCCAACGATCTGAGGATCTATCCGGGACACGGGGACGACTGCACCATGAAGACAGTAAGGAAGATAAACAGGGAATTTCTGGAAATCGTCGAAGGAGGACGTGAATGAGCATCAAACTGGTAGCGCTGGATCTGGACGGGACCACCTTGAACGACGATCGGGTGATCAGCGAAAGAAACCGGGAGGCCATGGCCAGGGCTTCTGCGCAGGGGGTGAATATCGTCATCGCCACGGGAAGACCCCTGGGCGCTCTGCCCCAGGACGTCTTCGATGTGGAGGGGATCCGGTATGCCCTGACTTCCAATGGCGCATCCATCACGGATATACGGGAAAATCGGACGTTTTACGAAAATTGTCTTTCGTCAACTGCTGTGGAGGCGGCGGTGGACCTGCTCCAGAGGCACGATTATGTGCTGGAAACCTTCGTCCGGGGCATCGCCTACATCGAAGAATGGTACTACGAAGAGGTGAAGCGGACGGGACAGTGCTTCCGGAACGCGGAATACATCCTGGCCACCCGGAAACCGGTGGAGGACATCTACGCCTTCATGCTCGAAAACCGGGAGCACCTGGAGAACATCAACGTCAACTTCGAGGATCTGTCGGAAAAGCCGGGGATGCACGAAAAACTCCTCCGGCTGCCGGAGACCACCATCACCAGCTCCTTCGACCATAACCTGGAGATCGGGGGAGAGACCACCAGCAAGGCGGAAGCTCTCCGCCAGATGGGCCGCCT